>JASFVD010000132.1:0-6532 GCA_050050015.1 Anaerolineae bacterium
TCGGGACCCACATGAGATGCCAACAGCGGTCCATAGAGCAGGACGGGCAGTTTCCCATCCTGTGCCACCACCTCGATGTCATCCCGCAGCATCTCCGTCTCCTCCGTCGCGTAGGGCGTGCTCTGAAGGATGGCCATCTTTTCGATATGCGGGAACTCGTTGGCAAAGTCGGCCAGCTTCCCGATGGCATCATCGCGGCCGATGACTTTCTCCATTGGAACGATCTTGCCCCTTTCTACCGCCAGGGAGGGCTTGTTGTCCAACATCGTGCCGAGAACCGCCTGGCTGGCGCTGATCAATCCACCGTACTCCAAGTAGTCCAGCGTGTCCGTGGTGAGCGATATATAGATGTGACGCAGCATGCCGCGGACGTGGCGAATAATAGCACTCAGCGGCATCCCTTCCTCGGCCAACCGTGCCGCTGCCTCTGCCAGGATGCCCAATCCCAGCGAAAATGTCTCGGAATCTACGACCGTGATGTCAAAGCGCCCCATGAAGCCAGTCGTCGCCCGCTCGGCTTCCCGATGCACGAGACTTAGACTAGCTGACGAATGGAGCGACAGAATCTGGTCTGTGCGACGCGTCAGTCGTCCGTAGACCCGACGGAAGTCTCTCACTGTCGGGCCAACGATCTTCGGTCGCACGCGGTCGCTGGCCATACGTAGCAGCAGTTCCTCGTGATCTAGATCTACGCCATCCTTGAGCACCTCACCCTCGATCTGCACTGTCAGTGGCACGATGGTGATGTCCATTTTGTCGGCGACTTCGGTATCGGAAACCCCCTCGTCGACCGCCGATGGCAGCCGCAGCGCGCTGTCAGTGACGACATGGACCTTGGACACGGGACCTCCCAAACTAGAGTGAGCCGTGAGCGATCGGCCGCCGGCGACTCCCAACCAGCTTAGCTAGAGCCTCCGATTCCGATGCCGCAGCTTGTCGATGAGCTCTATTCCACGGAAACGATGTAGAAATAATGCGGCTGTCCGCCCGGTATGACCTCGATGATCTGCTCAGGCCAGTCCTTTCTCAGAAGGTTGGCCAACGCCTCAGCCTCTTCCTCACTAACATCCTCTCCGTGGTAGAGCGTGACGATTTCGGCATCCTGGGCATCCGCCCGACGGAGTGCCTCGCGCACCACCTCCTCGACCGCATCACCGCTCACGGCCAGCGTGCCATCGTGGAGGCCGATCACCTCTCCATCGTTTACCTCGACCCCGTCGATGGTGGCCGATCGAGTAGCGAGGGTGATCTCAACGGTCTCCACTTCTCCTATAGCCCGCCGCATCGCTTCGACATTCGAGTCCAGATCGGCCTGATAGTTGAGGGAAAGGAGCGCAGCGATTCCCTGCGGCACGAAGCGGGTGGCGATCACCTCCACCGTCTTGTCACTTAGCTCACGACTCTGCTCCGCGGCCATAACGACATTGCTGTTATTCGGCAACACGACGACTTGGTCCGTGGGCAGGCTGTCGATAGCCTCCAGCAGATCCTTGGTGCTGGGATTCATCGTCTGGCCTCCGCGCACCACGGCGCCGACCCCGAGGCTCTGGAAGACCTGGGCTATGCCATCTCCAGGGACGACAGCCACGACCCCGACGTCCCCCGCATCCGCAGCAGAGGAAGTCGAAGCGACCGCGGTGGATGAGACTTCCTGACCGACGACGAAGTCCTGATACTGGGCCTGCATGTCCTCCACGACCACGTCGCGGAGAGCCCCCAGGCTGGCTCCGTAGCTGATCGGCTCTCCCGGATCTGCCACATGCACGTGGACTTTGACTGTCGTGGGATCGCCTACCACGAGGGGGCAGTCTCCCATCTCCGCGATTCGCGTTCGAATGCCGGCTATGTCCAGTCCGTCACCGACGACCAGAAACTGTACGTCGTAGTCATAGCCCACGTCACCGTGGACCATTCCCTCAGATATGAGACCCACAGACTCCGTCAATTGGACGTCCTCCGCGACAGGTTCGCCACGCATGTGTCGCAACATACCCTCCAGAATAATGAACAGCCCCTGCCCCCCGGCGTCCACGACGCCGGCCTCCGCGAGGACAGACAACAAAGATGGTGTAAGGACAACCGCCTCGTGCGCGGCGAACACGATCTGCTCCAGGATACCTACCAGATCATCCGTCCTTCCTGAAGCCTCCTCCGCTGCGTCTGCCACAGCTCTGGCCACTGTCAGAATCGTTCCCTCTACAGGCTTGACGACTCCCTTGTACGCCGTTGCCGACGCTTCACGGCAAGCGTCCGCCAGATCCTTGGATCGGATGACCGCCTTCCCGTCCACGCTGCGCGCGAATCCACGCCAAATCTGAGAGAGAATGACGCCTGAGTTGCCCCTGGCGCCCATTAGCGCACCGTGGGACATCTCGCGGGTCACCTTCCCTACGTTGCGCTCCGGGGAATCTGCAATCTCAGCCCAGGCCGAGCGCATAGTCAGCACCATGTTCGTGCCCGTATCCCCGTCGGGAACTGGGTACACGTTGAGCGCGTTGATGACCTCTTGATGGTGCTGAAGCCACGCCAAGCCAGCTGCTACAAGGCGCTTAAACCCTGGTCCGTCCAAGACGTAGCGGGCGTCGCCGCCGGTCTGCCTGAGTCTAATGTCGTCTGCCGTCAATCGTGTCTCCCTCGGAACCTTGAGAGTCTTCGCTTGTGATCGAAGCCACACTCAGTCAACATCGCTGATCCGCAACCCGTCGACGTGCACATTGACCTCCGCCACAGGCACGCCCAAGGCTCGCTCCACGCTGAACTTGACGACATTCATCACGCTGCGAGCGACGGCGGCGATGCGCGTACCATACTCGATGATCACGTAGACATCGATCACGATCCGTCCTTCGTCGACGCGAACCTCGACCCCTTGCTTCCTCTCCGAGGAAAGCGCTGTGGCGATGCCTGACGCCAAGTCCTTCGACGCAGTCCCGACCACGCCATAGCAGGATCGAACAGCATCATCGACAATGCTGGCGATGGCAGTCGCTGACACATCGATCCGCCCACGATACTCGACTTCCGGCATGCTCCCTCCTCAAGATGAGTCAATAGAACGTCCCGCAACCGCTGCGCCCGCCACACAAGACAAGTCGCCGGGACCGCACGGAGCCGTAAGCACCAATCTGGGCGCAAGGACAGAGCGGCGCTACGCAAAGGCTTCTTCAGGTCATAGGCCCGGCTCTGCAGGCGGCGCCAACGTGAATAGTTGCGCGAAACACTTGCCCGGCGTATAATATTAGGTCGGTGCGAGACGCACTCGTAGATGCGTCATAACCCACATGCGACAAACAAACAGCGCCGCCTCGGGAATGGCGGGCTGCTCAACTTAAGCAAGCTGGTTGGAGGTGAAATCAATGGCGAAATGTGAAATCTGCGGTAAGGGCTCTAGCTTCGGACGCAACGTCCCTCGCTCCAAGAAGAGGACCAAGCGTCAGTTCAAGTCCAACGTCCAGCGCAAGCGAGTCATGATCGACGGCGAGATGCGCCGGGTCGACATCTGCACACGCTGCCTGCGCACGCTCGACAAAGGACAATAAGTACAAGCTGTCAAAGTCATTGAACCGACAGACTCTAGGCCCCCTTATTCGAGGGGGCCTTGTCTCATCTCACCCGTGTCCAGGATAAGACTCCAACTAGTCAACGGCATATGATACCTCGGATTACGCAGAAAATCAAGGGCTTTGGGCGAACAGCCAGCAGCATAGCCTTTGCGCGGCCCGACGTTGAAGCCTGGCGCGATCATGGGTCGGCGCTGAATTCGCGCGCCAGTGTGCACAGAAGTCGGTTGATTGACGCAGGTTCTCATGGTAGAATCACACGGGAATCCAAGTGAAGAACGTCGCAACGAGCTGCGCGGCCCACTTACTCCTTCCCGCGATGTGCCACGAATCTGCTTCCGATGACGTCCATGTCGGTCCGCGCTAACCAAGGATAGAAGGATAGTCGAGAAACGGATGGTCGATACAAGAATCGCAGCGAACGACTGGCTGAACCCGCTCGTCAACCCCATGATCATGAATGAACTCAGCGCGTCCCTGCGCGAGGGTGCCGAGGACGGTTACCGGCTGGAGGTTCCGTCGACCCTGCCCATCCTGCCGTTGCGTGGCCTGGTCATCTACCCCATGACGGCCGTCCCGATCCGCGTTGCGCAACCGAGGTCGGTCCGACTGGTCGATGATGCCGTAAGCGACAACAGGATCATTGGCCTTGTGGCGAGCCGAGACCCGGAGATTGAGTCGCCAAGTCCAGACGACATCTACCGAGTGGGCACCGCCGCCGCAGTCCACCGGCTGGCCAAGGCACCGGACGGCACGCTTACCCTCATCGTCCAGGGGCTGGTGCGGATCCGCATCGAAGAATTCACCGACGAGCACCCCTACCTGATGGCCCGTGTCAAGACAATTCCCGAGAACACTGAATCATCCACCGAGGTAGAGGCACTTCGACGAAGCGTGGTTCAGCACTTTCGCCGGCTGATCGAGCTGTCGTCCACCATCCCTGAAGAGATGGGCTCAGTGCTCTCGGACGTCACGGATCCCCTCCAGATCACATATGCCATCGCGAATCAGATCGATACGGACCTCGAGGGGGCACAACACCTACTTGAGATGGATAGCCTCACCAACAAGATGCATCGCCTGCTCAGCATCATGAGCCAGGAGGTGGAAGTCCTCGAGCTGGGAAGGAAGATCAAGAGCGAGGCCCAGTCGGAGATGCAGCAGAGGCAGCGTGAGTATTTCCTCCGCGAGCAGAAGAAGGCCATCCAGCGAGAGCTAGGTGAGTCTGACGAGCAGATGGAAGTGGAGGAATTCCGTGAGAAGATCGAAGAATTGGAGATGCCGGAGGAAGCAGAGCAGGAAGCACACCGAGAGTTGGAGCGATTGAGCAGGGTACCAACCGCGTCTCCTGAGTACAGCGTCGTTCGCACCTACCTGGATTGGATCACCAGTCTCCCGTGGAACGTCGAGACGCACGACAACCTGGATATCAAGCACGCCCGCCAGGTGCTCGACGAGGACCATTACGATCTGGAGGACATCAAGGAGCGCATTCTGGAGTTCCTCGCCGTGCGGAAGCTGCGAGAGGAGAGGAAGGACGAACTCGAGGCCCGAAAGACGCACGACTACATTCGTCGAGAACGAGAGGGGGTCATCCTCTGTTTCGTCGGCCCGCCCGGCACAGGGAAGACAAGCTTGGGGCAATCGATCGCTCGGGCCCTGGGGCGGAGGTTCGTGCGCCAATCGCTGGGTGGCGTGAGGGACGAGGCCGAGATTCGTGGGCACCGTCGCACGTACATCGGGGCCCTACCCGGCCGGATCATCCAGGCCCTACGGCGGATCGAGTCGAAGAACCCGGTCTTTATGATCGACGAGGTGGACAAGCTGGGCAAGGACTTTCGAGGAGATCCGGCCTCGGCCCTCCTTGAGGTGCTGGACCCCGAGCAGAACTCGGAGTTTCGAGATCACTATCTGGATGTGCCTTTTGATCTCTCGCAGGTCATGTTCATCACGACAGCCAATCTCCTGGAGCCCATCCCCGCCCCGCTCCGAGATCGTATGGAGATCTTGAAGCTTTCGGGTTACACGGAGACAGAGAAAGTGCGCATCGCCCAAGGATACCTCATTCCTCGCCAATTGCGCGAGAACGGCCTCTGGGCTGAAGAGCTGAGCTTTGACGAGGATGCCCTTCGGTGCATCATCCAGGACTACACGCGCGAAGCCGGCGTGCGCAACCTGGAGCGAGAGATCGGAAAGATATGCCGCAAGGTCGTCACCGCCATCGCAGAAGGGGATGAGGAGCCGGTCGAGATAGCGCCGGAAAACGTCTCCGATTTCCTAGGTCCACGCCGATATTTCCCAGATACGGCACTTCGGACACAGGTGCCCGGCGTCGCCACCGGCCTAGGCGTGACAGAGGCTGGCGGCGATCTGCTCTTCTGTGAAGCCACAAAGATGGCCGGGGACAAAGGATTCACCATCACCGGGCAACTGGGCGACGTCATGAAAGAATCCGCCCAGGCGGCGCTGAGCTACGTGCGGTCCAAAGCCGCAGATCTGGGCATCCCCGAGACGATCTTCGAGGATATCGACATCCACGTCCACGTCCCGAAGGGGGCCGTCCCGAAGGATGGACCGTCCGCGGGGATCACAATCGCCACCGCCCTGGCCTCGCTATTGAGCGGGCGTCGGGTGCGAGGCGACGTGGCGATGACAGGGGAGATCACGCTCCGAGGACAGGTGCTCCCCGTGGGAGGCATCAAGATGAAAGCCCTGGTGGCCCACCGTGCCGGCCTGGACACCGTGATTCTGCCAAGGAAGAATGAGAAGGACCTCCAAGATGTTCCCGAGGAAGTACTGGAGGACCTGAACATCGTCTTGGTTGAGCGGATCGATGAGGTGTTCGAGACCGCTCTAGCTCCGGAAGACGAGGGGTTGCAGAAAGCGAGCTGATTATGGAGACCATCGTCGTCGTAGATGATGACAAAGTCTTCAGAGAGCTGCTCAAGGCGGTACTTGAGATGGAGGGGTAC
>JASFVD010000133.1:0-6532 GCA_050050015.1 Anaerolineae bacterium
CAGGATCTCGCGTGTGATCGATCGCTGTCTGGCTTTGTTGTAGTCCAGGGTCAGGTCATCGACCAACTCTCCGGCGTTCTCCGTTGCGTTTCGCATGGCGACCATGCGCGCCGCATGCTCGCTTGCATGCGATTCGAGAATCGCCTGAAAGACCTGCAGCTCGATGAATCGCGGCAGGATTTCGTCCAGGATCGTGGCGGCATCGGGTTCGTAGATATACTCGGTCACCTGAGCCGGCTCCACGCCCAGCACGCACGCCATTGGCGTCGCATCCCCCACCTGAGGTTTGCAGAGGGGCAGCAATGGCTGGATGGCTGGATCCTGCTTCAACATGTTGACGAAGTCAGTATAGGCTAGGTATATCTCGTTGACATCGCCCTCTAGGAACTCGTCAATCGCAGATCGGCCTATTGGAGACACGTCGTCCAGACTTGGCACCACCGGTAGATCGTGGAACTCGGCGACGACCGATTTGCCCATGCGCCACATCAGATCGCGACCCTTCTGCCCAATCGTGATGTAGTGGATCGGGCTGTCGATGCCCCTGGAGAACTCGAGGGTCGTCTGCACGATGTTGTGATTGTAGGCCCCGCACAGGCCACGGTCAGCGGTGATGAGGATGATCAGTATCTCATCCCCCTCGCCCTCTCTCGCGAGGAGGGGATGCAGAGTGGGATCCGCTGTGCCTCCAAGATTGACGATAACCTCCCACGCAGCCCGCGCGTAAGCCCGAGTCCCTAGAACGGCCTCCTGCGCCTTTCGAACCTTGGAAGCAGACACAGCTTGGAGAGCGTTCGTAACTTGCCCCATGTTGCGAACACTCTGAATGCGCCGCTTGATCTCACGTGCCGTCGCCACAGCTTACTCCTCACCCACCGGCTATGTCAGCCCGTAGCTTGCGTTGAAATCGGCCAGCGCCTGCTGCAGCGATTCCTCCATCTCCTCCGTCAGTACTTTCTCGGTGCCAATCTCTTCCACAAGTTGCGAGTAATTGGCCCGGATGTGGGCAAGCAGACTCTGTTCATACTCACGCATCTCATCGACCGGCACTTCAGACGCGTATCCTTCCGTACCTGCATAGATGATGATCACCTGCTCCGCCAGCGGCACTGGCTCATACTGAGGCTGCTTGAGGATCTCCGTCAAGCGCCGCCCTCTCTCGATGCGGCGCTGCGTCGCAGGATCCAGCTCGGAACCGAACTGAGCAAAGGCCGCCAGCTCACGGAACTGTGCCATATCAAGGCGCAACCGTCCAGCCACATCCTTCATGGCCTTAGACTGAGCGTCGCCTCCCACGCGGGAGACCGAGATACCGACGTTGATCGCCGGACGAATGCCCGCATTGAACAGGTCGGTCTCCAGGTAGATCTGACCGTCGGTGATGGAGATGACGTTCGTCGGGATGTAGGTGGCTAGGTCCCCTAGCTGGGTCTCCACAATCGGCAATGCCGTGAGACTTCCCCCGCCCCACTCATCGTCGAGTCTGGCCGCGCGCTCCAGCAGTCGAGAGTGGAGATAGAAGATGTCCCCAGGATAGGCCTCACGTCCCGGAGGTCGTCGCAGGAGCAAACTGATCTGACGATAGGCCCAGGCGTGCTTCGTCAGGTCATCGTACACGATCAGGGCGTCCCGCCCATCCTCCATGAAGTACTCCCCCATGGCACAACCGGCGTAAGGCGCGATGTACTGCATAGTTGCTGGCTCAGACGCGGTAGCGGCGACGACGATTGTGTTCTGCAGCGCCCCATACTCCCGCAGTGTCGAGACGACCTGCGCCACCTGGGCTCGCTTCTGCCCGATGGCCACGTAGATGCACTTCAGGTCCTTGTCGCGCTGATTGATGATCGTGTCGATGGCAATTGCCGTCTTCCCCGTCTGCCTGTCGCCGATGATCAGCTCGCGCTGCCCTCGGCCGATCGGAATCATGGCGTCAATAGGCTTGATGCCGGTCTGCACCGGGGTATCTACATTCTGCCTCTTGATAACGCCCGGGGCGATGCGCTCCACGGGGCGCCGATCGTCACTCGTGATGGGACCCCTTCCGTCGACCGGCCGCCCCAGGGCATCGACTACCCTGCCGAGAAACTCGTCGCCCACGGGGACGGACACAATCCTGCCCAATCCCCGAACGGTGTCCCCTTCCTCGATGTCGGTATAATCCCCCATAATGATGATGCCGACGTTGTCCACCTCCAAGTTGAACGCGATGCCGAGCACGCCGTTCTGAAACTCGACAAGCTCGTTCAGCTCAACGGTGCTGAGGCCGCTGGCTCGGGCGATGCCATCGCCCACCTCGCTCACGGTCCCGACCTCCACTGAGGTGATTGAGGGTCGGAACGCCTCTACCTGCTCGCGCATAGCGAGCACGAGGTCCTGCATTGTCTCTTGAGTTACATTCTCAGCCATAGATCCCCTCTATAGTTGTCTTCGTCCACAGGGAATGAAACGTGAAAGATGATACACGAAACCTCGCCCTTTGTCCAGGTTCAGTGCCGTCGAGGAGTCGACAAGCCACCGACCATGATATCAGTGATGTGGATATCGTGCAACACCGCACGACCATCTCTCCTCGCTTCTCGCTGGAACCGGTCTCGCGCCTGGGCATGGACGTTCGGCCTCGGTGCAAGATCGGTCTGAGGGCAAGAGTGACGCACTCAGCGCACAGGCGGCAGGATTGACGCCTGCCTCGGTTGTGCTATACTATTGATCCTAGGCTGAAGTCCACATAAGGAGGTCCAGACCGTGGTAAGTGACGATCTGCTGGAGATTCTTCGCTGCCCCTACTGCGTCAGCGGCGAGACCCGCAAGCCGGGCGACGACCCAGGGCAATTGGAGCTCGTCCACGGCACGTGGCTGGTGTGTCAGGAATCGGACTGTGATCGGAAGTACCCTATCCGTGATGAGATCCCTGTCATGCTGATCGAAGAGGGCGACAAGTGGACGGAAACAGACATCGAGGATCTGCCGGTTCCTCCCCCGTCTGACTAGACTCATGCCCAAGTGGTACGTGATCTTGCTGGCGGCGCTCGCCCTGCTCCTGCTCCTTGCGGGCCTGCTTGCCCTGATTCTGCCGGAAGACTACGAAGGCCGCGAGGTATACCGGATCGACACGATGCATGCCATACGGTTCCTCGACGTGCTTGGTGCTCTGCTTCTCGTCGGGGGATGCCTGGCGGCCTGGGTCGCCGGTGCGATGTGGCAACGCATGGTCAATGCTCCCTGAACAGCCCGGGACCTACGCCCTGATCCTCCGTCTGTCCCAGGGCACAACGATCTCTGTCGGGAGCCTGGGTGAGTTCAACTTCCCGGCGGGCTGGTACGCGTATGCCGGCAGTGCGCGCGGCCCGGGCGGATTGGATGCCCGCGTCTCCCGGCACATTCGGGAGTCCAAGGGTCTCCACTGGCACATCGACTATCTGCGCGCGCACGCAGAGCCCGCCGCTGTCTGGTACGACACAGGCCACGCGAGACGAGAGTGCACGTGGGCAAGCGCGCTCTCCCAGGTCCCCGGCACCTCGTCTCCAGCCCCTCGGTTTGGCGCATCCGACTGCAGGTGCCCGGCACACCTAATTCACCTTCCCCGCCGCCCAGCCCATTCAACGTTCGAGGGGCTGGTGGATGGCTCTATCTCCAGGTTCGTGCTTATCGGCTGAGCGCCTACTCCTATCTCACCTTGCAGAGCCCTCGTCAGGCTCACACTTTCTTGACAGCTGCCCGAAGCCTGGTATCATGATGACACAAGCTCAAGTCGGTCAGGCGGTCGCGTCCCGGTTGCGGGGCGAGGAAAGTCCGGGCTCCACAGGACATGGTGCTGGGTAATCCCAGGTCGGGGTGACCTGACGGAAAAGGGCCACAGAAAAGCAGACAGCCGCCTTGATGATCCTCGCCGCCTGATGGCGGCCGGATCGGAACAGCGCGGTGATGGTGAAAAGGTGGTGTAAGAGACCACCGGCGCCCGTGGCGACATGGGCGGCCAGGCAACCCCCGCCAGGAGCAAGGCCAAGCAATGGGGACAAGCTCTCACTCCGCAGCGGAGCCGAGAGCGCGGAGCGGTCCGCTCCGTTCGAGTCCCGGGTAGGCCGCCAGAGATGATGGGCAACCATCATCCCAGATAGATGATCGCCAACCTCGGCCATGAGAGAGGTCGCGGACACAGAACCCGGCTTATCGGCCGACTTGAGCAGTGGATTCTGGCCCCCGTTCGGAAGATGCCCTGGCTCTCAGGGCGCCGCGGCAGCGCTCCCACTCTTGTCGATCCAGGCCGTCGCCCGGGGAATGGCGCTGGCGGCGAGGCAAACCATCGAGGACGGTTCCTCAGGGTAGGCTGCGTGACGGTATGGACCCCCCCGTGGCCTCGGAGTGAGCGCATCGAGCTTGCTCATTGGTCACATTCCGGCTCACATGGAGTACGAGTGCAGACCGCATCGGCAGCATTCAGCGCTCACGACACGATCGATCGACTGCCCCGGTTCTTCCCGCACCTTGGTCAGTTCAGCTGCCGGCATCGTATCACCGCACACAGGAGGCCGACCAGCGCACAACGTGTCCGGCGGGTCGCCGCAGATCACCCCAACCGATGGCCTGGCATCCAAGGGCTCGTAGGACGAGAGGCTTAATGGAACCTCGGCTTGTTCCGGCCCGTGAAGCCCGCGCTCATCTCCGGGTGGCTAACTCGCGATTCATCGCCACGGCTGGCCCGGCCGTCAGCGTTGAGGAGGCACGTAGCTTCGTCGATCGAATAGACCGCGAGTTCAATGATGCGACCCACAATGTACCTGCCTATGTCATCGGGCACGGGGCTTCGGTCATCGCCCATTGCAGCGACGACGGAGAGCCCTCCGGCACCGCTGGACCGCCCGCGCTCGCCGTGTTGCAGGGAAGTGGGCTGGGCGACGTCGTGGTGGTCGTGACGCGCTACTTCGGCGGCACGAAACTGGGTACGGGCGGACTAGTACGCGCCTACAGTGATGCAGTGCGGGAAGTCCTTGGTGTGCTCCCCCGCGCGACGAAGACGCCGACGCACACGATCGTCATCAAGATCCCCTACAGCCTCTTTGAGCAGGTCCGCCGCTCCATTCGGCTCCATCAAGGCCAGGTGCTCGACGAGGATTTCGCGGAGGAAGTCACCATGGAAGCTCGGCTCCCGCAGGACAGGCTTCCCGAGGTCCAGAACGCGCTGCAGCAGATCTCGCGAGGCGATGTCGCGGCTCGCGTCACAGAAAGCAGTGAATCGACCATCGTGCCTCTCCACACTGATTAACTCGGCGAAGGTAGTCTGAGTCCTTCAGTACGTGCTCTAAGCGGGAGTCCTTCGGTCGCGTCGCCGTCAGGAATCCCAGCCTGCGAGTCGACGGCGAGCAGGACGTCGGAAGGGGCTAGTGGTGCGGCGGAGACGCAGCAAAACGGCGTCTATGCCCTCCGGCAGTCACGACCGCGCAACCCGCGGGACCTCCCACAGGCTGCTGCCAGGCCGATCGGGTGATGATTCGGCCAAGACGCACCAGCGGCAGTCAAATCTGTACTAAACCCCGTACTCCGCAAGTTTACTGGCTTCGTTGACAAAGCCGACTGCCTATGATATACTGGCGAACAACAGGGAGCCCCGAGAAATCGGTGGGGGCCCTCATCGGGACCACAGCCCCAGCTCGACTTCTGATAGACTCCTTAAGAGGCGGGGACGCCTAGGAGCAGACAGAAAGATGGTAGGCGGAGTCGTGGTCCCCGCGGCGCTGAACCTTCACTGGCATCAAGCAGGTGGCAACCTCGCCAGAGGTAACATCGGGCAGCCAGCGGAGGCAGCCCGGAGGCAGGTCAGGACTCCTACAGGCGGGAGAAAGACCGGCCAGAGAGGCGCGATGAGGCACAGTCAGTAGATTACTTGGGGCCCCTGTTATTATACCCCCAATAGAGCGCTCTGCATGGTTACCGCGCAGAGCGCTCTCGTTGTGTCTCCATTTCGCCACATGGGGGCCCCTTTGCGGATGTAGCCTCCACCGACTCTTGACGGTCAACCCGTGGGGCCGAGGGCGAAGGCCCGTGGAGAATCCTTGCCCCCTGCCCCGCGCCAACACGTCCGTTCCCTTGGAGGGCCCTGGCTTCAAGTAGCGCGAGAAGGGGAAAGCCGCTACACGGCGGTCGCTGCCAAGCACGATTCGGAGGCGCGCGAGGCTCGCGAAGAGTCCTCCCACTCCCCCACGAGGATCTTGCCTCTAGGCTATCGATCGGCAGCCCATCCAGATGCACCGCGGCCGGCTGCCAGGGGGGCAGCTGTGGGCGCTAGCCTCAGCTGGACGGATCGAGCGACCGAGTCGCTGCCCGATGATGTCGTCAGCAGGACTGTGCGTCGGAGGCGAGATCGGAAAGCCTCTCCCGCATCGTCGTAGCGTGCCGCTTCGATTGTACCCCCGACACAGAAAGAGCCGAGGCAGCCGCCTCGGCTCGATCTAAAGGAGGAGAAGAAGAGAATCTTCTAATTGTATCCTACCACTGTCTGGCCGGACGGTCTTGACGATAACCTTACGATTGCCCTACG
>JASFVD010000134.1:0-6519 GCA_050050015.1 Anaerolineae bacterium
TCCTTCACCCCTTGCGCTGCCAGAGCCTCTGCCTCGTCCAGAATCTCGTCCATGGGGCGACTGCGCTCGGGACCACGGCGATATGGTATAATGCAGTAGGAGCAGGCGTGCGAGCAGCCCAGCACGGTCGATACGTAGGCCGAGACCAGGGTCCCACGTTCACTTACAGGCAGCATGAGATCGCTGTCCTGGAGTCGATAGCGGTGGAGGACTTCGGCTGTCTCTCGCGCGCGGCCCTGGTCGACGAGGCCGCGTTCGGTGAGGTAGTCGAGGAGCGGGCGGGGGTCCGACGGAGGCATCAGGACGTCTACCCAGGGGAAGCGATGGCGAAGGTGGCTGGCATTGTCCCTCCCGACGAAGCATCCCATCAAACCGATGACAGTCCCCGGATCTTGCTCCTTCAGGGGTTTGAGTGACCCCAGACGCCCGTAGATCTTGTCTTCAGCGGATTGCCGTACGACACACGTGTTGAGTACCACGATGTCGGCATCTTCGGCGCGATCAACGGGTGTGTGACCCAGCTTCTCCAAGGCCGACTCGAGCCGTCGCGAGTCGGACACATTCATCTGACAACCAATCGTCCAGGTATAATAGTTCACGTTCGTTCCGATCAGTGAGTGCACAAGCCGTGAGAGGTCGTTCTCAAGAGAATCTCCGCGTCCGAAGTGTCGCCTGGCAGCCCCGCGAACCCCCTGTTCGCACTCACATGCTACAGGGTTTCAGGGTAGCGTCAACTACATAGCTATTGCCGCGATCGAAGCACTCCTTGATACTGCGGCTGGCGAGGCGCTGGTGACCTCTTCCGCTCCAGAGTTGTTGCCGGCGCAGGATCCGTGTGGTAGGATGGCGGCACCACCGGACTTGGTCAGCAAGGCGCTGCCAGAGCCTCGTACGGAAGGAGGCTGTTGTGTGGTACAGTCTACGCAAGTCTTCGAAAGCCGATCCTGACTTCATCCGCTCTGCGACGGAGCTGCTCCGGACCACGCTACGGAATCTCATCCTCGCAACAGGCGGCATCTATCTGGTCTGGCACCTTCTAGCCACCTTGACCTGGCCAGGAACCGTTGGTTGGCAGGCTTGGCTGGTGGCACCAGTTGCCGCGTTGATCTGGGGACTCTCCCTGAAGCTGCTCAAGGATCATCTCGCGGTAGCCCACATCATCTGGTCTCTGGGCCTCACGATGGCCATCACGCTTGCGCTATACGTGTTCCAGCAGCCCCAGATCGCTTTCCTCTACGCTCTTCTCCCGCTCATGACGGCGGTCACGGCCGGCTGGCAAGCGACCGCACTGGCGGAAGGGACGGTAATCATCCTGCTGTGGTTGCTTCCCCGCAGCTCCATCATGCCCCCGAGACTTGGAGCCTATGGAACAGTCATCACAATCGGTGGGGCACTTACTGGCTCCTTGGGCCTGATCGCCACGCGCACGCTGGTCATGGTGACGCAATGGTCCGTCTACAGCTTCGAGCAAGCTCGGGAGAAGATGGAGGAGGCACGCGAGCAGCGCGTCGAGCTCAAGCAGACCCAGGAGGATCTCATTCAGGTCAATCGGGAGCTGGCCCGTCTCTCAGACCGGCTTAAGGGTATGCACCAGATCGCTGAGGAGGCGCGTCGAGCAAAGGAACGGTTCGTGGCGAACGTGAGCCACGAGCTTCGCACGCCCCTGAACATGATTATCGGGTTTGCTGACATGATCACTCAGTCGCCTCAAGTATACGGTGCTGAGATCCCGTCTGCACTCCTGGCCGACATAACGGCCATTCGACGCAACAGCCAGCACCTGACCAAGCTTGTTGACGATGTCCTCGACCTAAGCCAAGTTGACGCTGGACGGATGGCGCTCAGCAGGGATTGGGCATCCCTCGAGGTGATCGTGGACGAAGCTGTCGAGGCCGTGCGCGCCCTCTTCGACTCTAAAGACCTGTACCTGGAGACAGACATAGCTGATGGGTTGCCTCCTATATTCTGCGACAGCACGCGGATCCGGCAGGTGCTGATCAACCTGCTTAGCAATGCTGGACGCTTCACCGACCAAGGAGGTGTACGGGTGAAAGCCCGGCACGAGCAGGGGAATGTCCTGATAAGTGTGACCGATACGGGACCGGGCATCCCGCTCGCCGACCGAGAGAGAATCCTCGAACCCTTTCAGCAGCTCGACAGTTCCCTGCGTCGACGCCACGGTGGGAGCGGTTTGGGACTGAGCATCAGCAAGCGGTTCGTAGAGATGCACGATGGGGAGATGTGGCTGGAGAGCGAGGTTGACGTCGGCACGACGATCGTCGTCAAACTGCCCTCGAGAGCGCCCTCGCCGACGGCCATCGAGCGGCACGATGTCAAGAGGTGGTTCAGCCCCTACCAACACTACGAAGCGCGCACCAGACCCTGCCTGGCCCCCAAGCCGGATCCGATGCCCAGATTCGTGGTCCTGGAGAATGGGGATGCCCTGCTGAGGTTGTTTGAACGGTATCTTGACGAGGTAGAGGTCGTCTCTGTCCGGAGCATCGAAGAGGCTAACCGCGAGTTGGATCGTTCTCCGGCTCAGGCACTGGTTGTCAACGCTGCCTCCTTGGACGGGGCGCAGAACCCGTTGGATCAGCTCGCTGACTTGCCCTACGAGACGCCGGCAATGGCTTGCTGGGTGCCTGATCAAGATGCGGTGGCTGAGCAGTTGGGTGCGGTGTGCTATTTGGTGAAGCCGGTCACCAGGGAGCACCTGCTGTCGGCGTTGGAGAGCCTCGGAGAGGGCATCGAAAGCGTGCTCCTGGTGGACGACAAGCCAGAGGTGCTGCAGCTCTTCGGTCGCATCCTCTCGTCAGCGGGGCGCAACTATCACGTGCTTCGAGCGAAGCACGGTCAGCGGGCTCTCGATCTGATGCGCGAGAGGCATCCGGACGCGATCATCCTCGATCTGGTTATGCCTGCTAAGGATGGCTTTCAGGTGCTGCGGGAGAAAGGTGAGGATGCATCGATACGGGGAATTCCTGCCATCGTCATCTCCGCCAAGGATCCCGCGGGCGAGCCTACTATGAGCAAGAGCCTGACGGTGACGCGGAACAGGGGATTGCCGGCGGGCGATCTCCTGGCCTGCATACAGGCCGTCAGCGATGTTCTGGTCCCCTCTGGGCCACCTGACGATCGAGAGCAGCCAGAAAGCCCCGGCGGCTGACGGGCTTGCGGATGAAGGAGCTAGCTCCCAGCGCGAGAGCGAGGTCTTCCTGAGCCAGAATGGTGCACACGATGATGGGCGTGCCGCTGATGGCTGGGTGGTGACGGAGTCGTCCCAGCACCTCCCAGCCGTCCACGTCGGGCATCATGACGTCGAGGACTATGACCTGCGGGGCAAACTCCTCCGCCAGATCGATGGCCTGGGCTGGGTCGCCTGTGCTTATCAGACGATAGCGAGTGCTCGAGGCGTAGCGCTGCAGCAACTGCAAGGTGTCGGCGTTGTCGTCGATGACTAACACGGGCATTCGCTCGAGCGCTGGAAGGGTCAACGTGGCGTCGAACGAGCTTGCATCGGTGGAGATGCTCAGTCTGGCTTGACAGAGGTCGGTCAACCAGCGAGCCATCTGCAGGCTGTTCTTGTTATCGTCGGAGATGGCCGCCAAGCCCTCAGGGACGCTGGCTCCTTGCACCCTGACCTGAACCTCCCACTGTAGCTGCTCGATCGATATGTCCACCCGCCGCCCGCGAGACCGACCAACGGCGACCGTGAGGAGACTGAGGAGTGTCTGACGCAGCGCAGCTGGGTGCACGGCGACAGCGGGAAGGCGGTCAGGCTTCGTCAGCGCCAGACGGGCACCGTGCTGGGCGACCAGAGGGCGAGCAAGATCTAGCACGGCTGACAACGTCCCTTCCAGATCTGTAGAGCTGTCCCGCGGCGCATTCTTCAGCCATGCCAGCTCTTCGTTTACCGAAGGAGTGGCGGGTCCAACGGCGGTCTCGGTGTCGGCGCCCTCGGTCACCTTACTCTCAAGACGGAACTGCTCCCAAAGTCGACACGCCAGCATCTCCAGTGCTGCGTGCTGCTTTCGCCGCAAATGCCGCGCGCTCATGCCTAGCTGATCCGCCACCTCCTGCTGGCTAAATTGCTGCACGTAGCGATAGAAAAGGAGTTCATAGACTTGCCGGGCTGGCGAATGACCAGGCGCACCGGCATCTGGCTCGAGATCTTCGATCGAGTCAGTCAGGATTCGCTGCAGCGCATAGGGCGAATCGAACCGACCCTCCACGCCAAAGAGAGGAGCGAGTGGACTTCGGCGCAGGTGATCGGGATCGTAGAGGTGGTTCAGAGCGCTGCGCAAGTGCTCGAGGAACTGATCGCTTGTCAGCATGTCCGCTTCATGACCTTCTTGTGTCCGCACCCAGGCCAGACAAGCCCAAAAGGCGGGTGATTTGTGGTATTATATGTAATGTAGCATCCGCTAGCAACTACGTTGCTTCACGGGAAGAGACCAGGATGTCCGCAGCACACGCGGAGCGTTGTCGGTTGCTTCCAGGTTCTTCACGACATCGCACCCACACCAGCCCTCTGCTACTCGACGCTTGTTAGGTTGCGGGCGAACCTTGATCGGTGATGGCCGATCAAGCAGCTACGGCGACGGTCCGTTGTAGGGAGCAGGGGAGGTGTCCATAGACCAAGGCGTATCGCAGGACAACGCTGCACAGCAGGAGGCGAACCCCGTTTGAGAGTTCGGCAAGCGGTGCAATGGTGCCGCATGACTGAACTCTCAGGAGAGATCCGACTCAATCTGTGGAAAGGTGAGGAGGGAAGAAATGTCTGGCAAGCTCTACGTACGTATGGTCTTGGTGCTCATTAGCGCACTCGTTCTTGCTGCCTGTGGAGGTCCCACACCGACAGTGGAGCCCACCGAAGCCCCGGGCGAAGAGCCGGAAGAACCCGCGGAGGCCGGGGGTGAGTTGGAGATCTTCAGTTGGTGGACGGCAGGTGGTGAGGCCGAGGGCCTGAACGCCATGTACGAGGTGTTCCAGGAGGCGAACCCGAACGTTGAGATCATCAACGCCACAGTGGCCGGAGGTGCGGGCTCCAACGCGAAGGCGGTGCTCGCTACGCGGATGCAGGCCGGTGATCCTCCGGACTCCTTCCAAGTGCACGCCGGTCACGAGTTGATCGACTCGTGGGTCAAGGCCGGCAAGATGGAGCCGGTGACGTTCATCTTCGAGGAGAACGGTTGGCTCGACGTGTATCCCGAGGACGTGATCGACATCCTATCCTACGATGGTGAGATCTGGAGCGTGCCGGTCAACATTCACCGGTCGAACGTGTTGTGGTACAACAAGGCTGTCTTCGAGGAGAACGACCTGGAACCGCCGACGACGTTTGACGAGTTCTTCGCCGTGGCGGAGGCGCTGGAGGGGGCGGGGGTGACGCCGCTGGCGCTGGGCGACAACGGTATCTGGACGGCGACGCACCTGATGGAGTCGGTGCTGCTAGGTGTGCTGGGGCCGGATGGCTACCGTGGGCTGTGGACCGGTGACACCGACTGGAGCAGTGCCAGGGTTGGCATCGCACTCGACACGTTCAAGCGTATGATGGAGTACGTCAATGAGGATCACGCCGCGCTGACGTGGGATCAGGCATCGCAGCTGGTCGCTGATGGCGATGCGGCGATGAACATCATGGGCGACTGGGCCGAGGGGTACTTCAAGTCGGTGGGGTTGGAGCCGGATGTCGACTTCGGCTACGTGTCTTCTCCGGGCACGGACGGCACGTTCATGATGCTGTCCGACTCGTTTGGTCTGCCATTGGACGCGCCCAACCGCGATGCTGCCGTTGCCTGGCTGACGGTTTGCGGGTCCAAGGAAGGGCAGGACGCGTTCAACCCACTGAAGGGCTCCATCCCGGCGCGGACGGACGCCGACCGCAGTCTGTACGACGTTTACCTGCAGTCGGCGATGGACGATTTTGCCTCCAACGAGATTGCGCCAAGCGTGGCTCATGGTGCGGCAGCGTCGGAAGGATGGGTGACGGGGATCAACGACGTGATGACGCTCTTCGTGACGGATCTGGACGGCGCGGCTGCACAGGACGGGCTTGCGCAAGCGTGCCTAGACGCCGGCGTGTGCCAGTAGGCTGGTCATAGCGGAAAACGGGCTTCCTTGAGCTGAGACCTTTGGAGGCGCGGTTTCTCAACGATCGCATGGGCGCCGCCGATCACCGAAGACGGCGGCGCCCCTTCGATACCTGGAGGTGCTGCATGGCACAGGCGAGCCGCGAACGTTGGATCGCCTTCCTGATGGTGCTGCCGTCCATTCTCCTGATCGCTGTGTTCGTCTACGGCTTCATTGGCTGGACAGCAACGGTCTCTCTGTCGAACTGGGATGGCGTCACCCCCGACTACAGCTTGGCGGGACTGGACAACTTCCAGAGATTGTTCGGAGGAGGGAGCATAGAGGCAAGGCGCTTCTCCATCGACCTTTGGAACACGTTCTTCTTCACGTTGTTCTTCCTAGTAGGATGTGTCGTCTTCGGGCTCCTGTTGGCCATTCTGCTCGATC
>JASFVD010000135.1:0-6482 GCA_050050015.1 Anaerolineae bacterium
ATGGCCACGCAAATCGACGCCGCGCGCATGATGGTTCACCGTGCCGCGTGGCTCAAGGAGCGCGGAGGACGCTACACCAAAGAGGCGTCAATGGCCAAACTCTTCGCAACGGAGATGTCGGAAGAGGTGTGCCATAGTGCGATACAGATCCACGGCGGCTACGGGTACGTGCGGGAGTACGACGTTGAGCGAATGTATCGCGACCAGCGGCTCTGCCAGATCGGCGAGGGTACAAACGAGATTCAACGACTGGTCATCTCGAGAGAGGTGCTTCAGGGCTAACTCCAACTTTCGAGGCGGTGACGATCGCTCCGACGACATGGACGGCACCGGGCCTGCATCCCTGCCGCTCTAGAGGCCGTCGGGTGGCGCGCGAAAGGCAATCGGCCTGACCGAAGGATCCCTTGAGCAACACTGACACGTTCGATGCAACAGAGGTCAAGAAGGCCATTGCAGCATCGGCCTTCTGGAAGTCCATCATCTACCTGGAGCAGACCGGTTCCACAAACGATGTCGCCAGGGAGATGGCGGCCCAGGGTGCTCCCGCTGGGACAATCGTCGTCGCTGATGAGCAGACAGCCGGTAGGGGCCGTCTGGAAAGACGTTGGCTGGCGCCCCCATACACGTGCCTGCTCTGCTCCATCCTGTTCCGACCCGGCCTGCCCTCCTCGCACCTCAACCGGCTCACCATGCTGTGCTCCATGGCCGCGGCGGATGCCATCGAGCAGGTGGCAAGCCTGCCGGTGGCGCTGAAGTGGCCCAACGACCTGCTCGTCAGGTCGAAAGTAGCAGGACCTCCCACTCCAGAATGGCGCAAGCTCGCCGGCGTCCTCACGGAAGCGGTGTTGACCGGCGACGGCTCTCATTGCGTCGTCGTCGGGATCGGCATCAACGTCAACGTGCACTGCGATGCGCTGCCTGATCTGGCGTTAGATGCCACCAGCATCCTGGCCGAGACCGGGAGACCGGTGGACCGGGAAGATCTTCTCGCTGACCTGCTTAGCCTCGTGGAAAGACGCCATGAGAAACTTCAGCGTGGCGAGAACCCTGGCAAGGAGTGGTCAGAGCGGCTGGTTACGCTTGGGCAGCGCGTCCGCGTGGCCACCGCCGAAGGGCTCTTCGAAGGTGTCGCTGAGGCCGTCGACGAGGGCGGCGCTCTCCTCCTGCGCACTGCAGACGGCTCCATCGAGCGGTTCCTCGCGGGCGACGTGACCCTCTCCGCCGATTGAGCCCTCCCGGAAGTTGTGACTAACGTGCTTGCTCCCGAGACTCGTCGCCAGGCGCCCTTGCCTGGCGCTCCGTTCGCTCCCGCAGCGAGCTAAGAGCCGCGCGGATCTTTCTCCAATCGGAGCGCGCCTTTGCCTCCATCTGCGCCTCGACCTCGTGCTCGCTGTACCACGTCTCCACAAATGCGTCGGTGAGTCTGTCCAGCTCCGACTCAACGTCCGGAACTCGCGGCCCGAGCCTATCGTCGTACTCGTAGGGGGTCTGCGACGCCTGCCGCGGGTACCCTTCCCGTGCTGCGCGCCTCAGAACACTCAGGTAGTAATACAGTGTCCGGTCACGCCTCGATAACGCACCCGGACGGAAAAGGCGGAACCTCTCCCTTCGGACCGCGCGATCAGCCTCGCGCGGCCTTGGTGGCAGAGGGAGCCGGAACGGTAGTTGCTCGCGCGCTACCCCGACAAGCCGCCTTAGCCAGCCTCGCACTGCTGCCAGGATTCGCTTGCCTGCTTCGCCGGGCGTCAAGCGCGGCAGTAGCGCGAGCAGGTCCGGCCTATCGCGGAGGTAGCTTCGGACCACATATGCCACGACGGTGAGCGCAATAGCCCAGGAGGCCGCGGATCTCAATACGTGCAGCCAGGGCGGCCCTGGAGTCCCGGGCGGCACGGCGAACTCCGGGGGACGGATCAGGTCGCGCGGCCCGCTGGGAATCTCGCCGCCGAACAGCCGTACCAGGGGTGCCAGAAGTAGAATGACCAGCAGGATCGCCAGCTGGAATATCACGCTAGAGACATAGACAAAGGCCTGGATCGCGATAGCTGCGACCGTAAGTAGAGGCAGCGTGTAGGCAGTCGGAAGGAGAAAGGCGATCAGGGCGGCCAGGCCAAGGAGGACAAGTGTGTAGCCGACCCAGTGCCTGGCCAGCGTGTTTGGGAGCACTAGTCCCTCCCGACGCCAGCGGTGGGAGAGGCGGGCAAACTGGATTTGCCCCAGCACGACGAGCCCCAGAACGAAGTAGATCAAGACGTTGATGATCAGGCCACTAACAGACGGACGTCCCAGATCCAGCAGGCTGGAGATGCCGATCCGCGTGAGACCTGCTGTCCAAAGGAGGAGAATGCCGCCCCAGAAGAAGCGACCTACGAGGGAATCCAGAGCAGGGACGTAGTACTTGTCTTTCACGGGCGGTTCGCCGATACGATCCAGATCGCGGGCTGTCCCGGTCGACGCGGCCCACGAGAGTAGGAGCAGCAAGAAAGAATAGAGCATCTCAAGGTCAAGGACGAGCGCCGGGCGCGACGGCCAGCTCTGAATGTCGCGGATCACGTCCTGCCAAGGCTGTCCTACATAGGCCCCCATCCGAAGGAGAATCAGGAGCAGAGCCAGTTCGGACGCACGAAACATCAGCAGCTCAGCGCCCCGCAGCCGGCGCGATCGGACTACGCGATAGGAGAAGGTCGCTTCCAGGGCCGCTATGATACAACCTACGACGATGAAGATTCCGCTCCATCCGGGCACGAACAATCGAATCAGGCCAACGAGGGACGCGGCAATGCATCCCATCATTCCGGCAACCGCCAGCGGGCGAAAGATGACGTCAATCCACGAATCTCGACCTATCGCCACGGCCGGAGATCCTTCTCGCTCCAGACCTGGTGCACGGGCACGCCCAGGAGAGGCGCTCGCCTCCGCAACTCCTCCGACGGATGCACGGGTTGGATCAGAACCAGGGACACAGCGAACCCCGCGCGCCGGAGGTAGACGAGCGTGTCGTAGAGCCCTTCGCTCTCCTGACCGGCGATGACGACGAGCGTCGCCCCCCACGGCAGCCTGACGCTCTCGCGCCGCAGAAGGTCCGGTAGTGCGACCTCATCCACAAGCCCGATTCGCGCCAGGACCTCTAGCAACTTCATCAGATGAGCGCGTTCCTTGCGCGGCGGAAGGTAGAAGCGTGCCCTCTCCTCGGACAGGGGATCCCATCCTTCGGCCGCGAGGCCCACACTGAGTCTCTCGTTCACGGCAATGTGATGCGCCAGGGAAGCCGCAACCACCACGGCTAACTCGGTTGCAGTGTACCGCCGGCGCTGTTCGAAGTGCTCCCGCCCCATATCGAGGACGATGAGCGTCTCGCGAGCGATGGACGGTTCATACTGCTTCACCAAGAGCTGTCCAGTGCTCGCCGTCGCCGTCCAGTGGATCCGCCGAGGCGAATCGCCAAGCTCGTAGCCTCGCACCCCCGCGACGCGCGCCGGATCCTCGAATAGGGGTGTGCGAGCCCGCAGAGCTACCTGCGGGGAGCGAGTGGGCAAGCCCAGCTGCTGCAAGGGCACCACGTGAGGATACACGACGAAAGGCTCCGCTTCCACGTCTCGTTGGCGTGGGCGCGCGAGGCCGAGCAGATCCCCCACCTGCAGACGCAGTGGCCCCACGGAGTAGTAGCCTCGCCGCCGACAGTGCATAGCATAGTTGAAAGAATGCCGCGAGTGAGGGCCCAGCGTCAGGACCTGTCGGAGGAAGGGAGGTGTCCTCAGGTCGACTGGAAGCGACTCGTGGAGCGTCAGCCAGGAGACCGGTAGCCAACCCTCGTTGTGTATGGTCAACGTCGCGCGCGGCCGGTCACCGCAGAAGGCATGATCGACGAATCTCCGCTCGACGTGTAGCTGCCCTACTGCCCGCTGGATCCACATGCGCGACAGCGCGTAGGCCGCTATGAGAAAGTAGACGATGGTGAAGAAGAAGTCAATTCGCAGAATGGCAGCGACGACAAAGAGGAGAAGCAAGAAGGGGACGAACCGCCGCATAGCGCCATCTCCCTTGCCGTGCCAGGGTCATAGCCCGGCGAGAATCCCGAGCGGGTTGGCTTTGCCCCGCCCCAGGGCCGTGTCGGAACAGGGGTCCAGACCGTTTCCCGGGCTCCTACGCCAGCTTGCCAATGTCGATCTCCGTCTCCTGCAGGATCTCGCGCAGTATCCCCTCTGACGTGCGCCCACGGAGCTCGCTCTCCGGCTTCACGATCAGCCGATGCGCCAGGGTAGCCGGAACTAACGTCTTCACATCATCTGGAATGACGTAGTCGCGCCCCGCAAGGGCAGCCAGGGCCTGCGATGTCTTGTAGAGCGCCAGCGTGCCCCGCGGGCTGGCCCCGAGTGCCAGATCGGCGCGCTTTCGCGTTGCGTCTACGATGTCGAGGATGTACTCCTCGAGTGACTCGGCCACGTGCACGTCCGTGACCGCGTCGTGCAAGGCAGCGATGTCGCGCCCGTCGACGACCTGCTCAACTGCGTCGATGGGATGTCGCTTCCGCAGTCGACGCAACATCTGGACCTCGTCGTGGCGCCCTGGATATCCAAGAGAGAGGCGGATCAAGAAGCGGTCGAGCTGCGCTTCTGGCAGTGGGAAGGTACCCTCGTACTCTATCGGATTCTGTGTGGCCAGCACCAGAAAGGGCTCGGGAAGCGCGCGGGTGACGCCCCCAGTAGTGACCTGTCGTTCCTGCATGGCTTCCAGGAGCGCAGCCTGAGTCCGAGGTGTGGCGCGGTTGATCTCATCCGCCAACACGATGTGGACGAAGACCGGTCCTGGTCGGAACTCAAACGATTGCGTCTTCTGATTGAAGACATCAACTCCCGTGATGTCGTTGGGTAGCAGATCCGGCGTGCACTGAATGCGCTTGAAATCGATCCCCATGCTGGCAGCCAGCGCCCGTGCCAGCATTGTCTTGCCCGTACCTGGTACATCTTCGATCAGCAGGTGACCTTGTACCAGCATAGCAGCCACTAGCAGCTCAATCTCCCGTCGCTTCCCGATGATAACCGTCTCGACGTTCTGGATAACGCGCTCGGCGAAGGTGGTTGTGGAGCTCACGGCAGAGTCTCCTTTGTAGAAAGGATAGGCCTGCAGCGGCCGGACGATGGAGCTGTGACTGTCCCCAGTATAGCATGATTCAACCGCAGCAAAACTCAGGTGACGGCTCGAAGCGGGGACCCATCGCTTGCCCGCGAACCGCTCAGACCTGGGCCGGGCTCAGACTTGACAGCACCAGCGACTCCACTATAATACGCCAATTACACGTAGTTTTGGTAAGCTTTGCTCATGAATACACCTTTTCCATGAAACTTCCATGAAACAAGGATCATCCCTGCAACCCCTTCAGTGGCTGACCCTCAGCCAGGCCGCTCAAGTCCTCGGAGTGCATCCAACTACCCTTCGTCGGTGGGCCGACCAGGGCGACGTCCGCTGCGTACGCACGCCGGGCGGTCATCGGCGCTTCCTTGAGAGAGACCTGCAAGAATTCCTTGAGGTACAGACGGAAGACAGTGGGCCGAGGGACCCGGAGCAACTGCCACTCAGCGTCGTCCGCCGAACGAGACGGGAGCTGCAGTCGGAACGGGCCAGCGATATGTCCTGGCGTACGGCATTCAGCGAGGCAGAGCGCGCCTCTCGGCGCGCAAGTGGTCGCCGGCTCCTCGGCCTGGCCATTCAATTCACGTCCCGGACCACTGGCCGCGAGGCGATTCTCGAGCAAGGACGCCATATTGCCCGCGCCCACGGACGAGATGCCGCGGAGCGAGGCCTCTCTCTCGTCGAGACGACGAAGGCCTTGCTCTTCTTCCGCGAGGCCGTGATCAGCTCGGCTCGACCAGGTCTGACCCGGCGTGGGCAGTATGACGCTGAAGACATTCACATCCACCGCAGTTTGCGGGAGTTCCTGGACGAGGTCCTTTTTTCAGCGATGGCGGCCTACGAAGAGACGTCCATCCTCTCCCTGCCCTCTTCGAAGGGCTCAGTGTGAACACATATCCCCTATTCCTGGTCCAGATGGACCAGGTGCGCTGCGTGGTCGTGGGCGGTGGACGGGTCGCGGCACGGAAGGTACGTGCGCTTCGAGCCGCCGACGCCCGGGTGGTCGTCATAGCACCTGAGCTTTGCCGGTCTCTGCAGACCCTCCGCGAGCAGGACGAGATCGAGGTAGTGGAACGACACTACCGATCTGGCGACCTCAAGGACGCCTTCCTGGCGATAGCCGCCACCGACGATGAGATGATCAACAGGCGCGTGTGGAAGGAAGCGCGACAACGTGGCCTGCTTGTGAACGTTGTCGATGAACCCGAGCGCTGCAACTTCATCGCTCCCAGTGTCGTCCGCAGGGGGCCACTAACGCTGGCCATCTCCACCAGTGGACGCTGTCCGGCGCTCTCTCGTCACCTCCGGCAGCACTTGGAGCGACAGTTTGGACCGGCGTACGGCGTTTACGTGGA
>JASFVD010000136.1:0-6447 GCA_050050015.1 Anaerolineae bacterium
AGATTCAGGAGCTTCTCGACCGCATCGTCGATACGCAGATGGACAGGATTCGCGAGGCTGCGACCATCGTCGCCGACACGGTGGCAGGTGATGGCATTCTCTACACGTTTGGCACAGGGCATTCGCACGTCATTGCGGAGGATGTTGCCTACAGGGCGGGTGGACTGGCACCCGTCGATGCTATCCTCGAGCCAAGTCTGACCGGTCACACGCAGGTGGTCAAGAGCGAGTACATGGAGCGCGTCGAGGGCATGGCTGAGGTGATCCTCGACTATTACAGGGTCTCGTCTGAGGACGCGCTCCTGGTGATATCTAACTCGGGGCGCAACGCCGCGCCGATCGAGATGGCGCAGATCGGACAGGCCCGAGAGATACCGGTGATCGCCATCACCTCGCTGGCCCACTCTACAGGCACGACGTCGAGGCATAGCAGCGGCAAGAAGCTGTACCAGGTGGCGGACGTCGTCATCGACAACTGTGTGCCCAAGGGCGACTGCACGCTCCATCTGGAGGGGATGGCGCAGCCCATCGGGCCGGCCTCTGGCGTGACTGGCATGTTCATCATCCACACCATCATCGTCCAGGCGATTCAGAATCTCAAGGAGCGAGGGGTTGAGCCGCCAGTGTTTATGAGCGGCAACATTGACGGGAGCGATGAATTCAACGCGCCGCTCCTGGAGGCGTACGAGGGACGGATCAAGCTATGGTGAAGGAGACAATGACCGAGGCCAATCTGCTGGCCGGCGCCGCTGAGGTCGACATCACGCCGCCCATCGGGGTGCCCATGGAGGGATACGTGGCGAGGGAAGGGAACAGCGTGGGCGTGCACGATCCACTGCTGGCCCAGGCTCTCCTGCTGAGGGCGGGCCAGGATGCCATTCTCCTCTTCACGCTGGATTTTCTGGGCGTGGGTCTGGACTTCACTAGACGAGTCCGGGAGCAGGTTGCCAGGGCTATCGACGTGCGCGAGACGGACATTCTGCTGGCGTGCACGCACACGCATTCGGGGCCCGCAGGTTTTCTGCCGCGCGTGTCGGGCCTCGGCGCGGAGCAGGACCCCGGCTTGCAGGAGATCACGATCCGTAAGCTGGCGGGGGCCGCGCGATGGGCGGAGAGCCGCCTCCGGCCGGCGCTTGTAGGCGTTGCGACGGGCCAGATCACGGAAATTGGCCGCAATCGGAACAATCCTGAGAGCGGTCCGCTGGATCCGAGTGTCGTCGTCCTGCGGGTGGATGACGGTGACGGCGAGCCCGTCGCTGTGCTCATGAATTACGGATGCCACCCCACGGTCCTGGGCTACAAGAATCGGCTTCTGTCCGCTGACTACCCTGGGGCAGCGCGGAGCCTGCTGCGTGACGTCTATCCTGAGACTGTGTTCATGTTTGCCAATGGGGCGTCCGGCGACGTCAGCACTCGCTTCACGCGTCGGGACCAGACGTTCAGGGAGGTCCTTCGGATGGGCCGGATCCTGGGGGGCGAGGTCCTGCGTCTCTTGCAGACCATTGAACCTAGCACGCCCACCAGTCTGTCCAGTCGGGTAGCGGACATCGAGCTTCCCATTCGGGACCTTCCCTCCGCAGACGCCGCTGCACAGGTGCTGGAGGCTCGGCAGGCTGAATTGGAGAGGATGCAACAAACTGGGGCTTCGCACGGCGATCTTCGTCGGGCGACGACGAAGGTGGAGGGAGCTCGAGTTCAGGTGCGTCTCGTGGAGGCGTTGGCGGACCGGGACCACGTGGCGACGCAGGTCCAGGTAATCAGGATCGGCGATCTCGTCTACGCCGGGCTGCCTGGAGAGCCTTTCTCCCGCGTGGTTCTGGACTTAAAGGCGCGGAGCTCGGCGAAGGCGACGGCCGTCATCAGCTACGCGAACGATGATGTTGGGTATTTCCCCGACGACCAATCGATGGCCGAGGGGACGTACGAGGCGATGGCCAGCCCCTACGGGTTGGAGGGAGTGCAGCTCGTGCAGAGCACAGCACTCTCCTTGATGCGAGGAGGCGAATTGAATGCCTAAGTTGGACGACCAAGTGCTGCTCGAGTTGTTTGGCCTGGTATTCGTCGGCATGGGCCTGGCCGCCCGGCTGGGCTTGTGGAAGGGATGGTACTGGCGAACGCGCGGCGGCAGCTACGGTTACGTACCTCTTGGGCTCCTGTTTTTCGTGTACAGCAGGCGCGAGGCGTTGACCGCTCTGGCAGGGACTGAGCTGGCGTTCTACGGCCTCTTTGGACTGATGCTCCTGCTGGGTCTCTGGTGGTCCTTCATCCCGCCTGATTTCGTCAAGCCACGCTGGGTCCGATGGATCGAGGCACAACCGGAGAGAGCGCAAGAGGCGATGCGGGAACAGGTGGAGGAGGACAAGGACAAGGAATGGATGGCCCGCGTCGAGAGCCGGGAGGCAGTGGAACGCTGGGCGCGGCGCATAATGAAACGACGCCGATGATAGAAGGTTTCGCAGGATGACTATTCGAGGGGAAGAGAAAGTGGCCGTGCTGTGCGATTTCGATGGCACGGCCACACTGGTTGACGTCACGGACACGCTGTACCTGGAGTTCGGTGACGAGGTCTGCCACGCGACTCTAGAGCGGTGGATCAAGGGTGAGATAACCACACCGCGGGAACTCGAGATATGCTTCTCCAGGATGTACCCGCGCAAGCAAGAGATGGAGGCTTTCATCGATACGGTCCCTCTCGACCCGGGGTTCGCGGATCTCGTCTCGCTGTGCAGACAGCGGGGGTATGATTTCGCCGTGCTCAGCGACGGCCTGCGCTGGTACATCGACCGGATCCTCGAGCGGCACGGATTCGATCAGCTGACCGTCTATGCGAACGAGATCGAATTCCTGGAGGATGGTGTAGAGCTCTCCTTTCCCTGGTACGATCCCGGTACTCCGATGCGAGGTACCTCAAAACCGTCGATCGTGCGCAGGTATCAGCGCGAGGGTTGCGACGTCGTTTTCATCGGTGACGGTCTGAGCGATACAGAGGTAGCGGGCGTGGCCGACGTGTTGTACGCAAAGGAGCGCCTGCTGGACCATTGTCTCGAGCACGACATTCCCGCCGCGTCCTTCGCTAACCTGGAGGACGTGGTGGAGAACTGGCAAGATCCGTCTGGCGGCTGAATCGCGCCTATCTCGATTCTCGTTGCTTGGCGCGTTCCTTCCACAGCAGGTGGAGGGGCACTCGCGCCAAGGTGCCGAGGAGGAACATGCCCGGCCACGCGAAGAAGACGGCGCCGGCGATTTCGAGGACCTGATAGCCGCGACGGTACAGGACGTATCCCAGCAGCGCATACGCTGGGTAGGTGAGCCAGACCAGAAGGCTCAGCGGGCGATACAGGTCCTCGTCGAAGACGGCCATGAAGAGGCCCTCGAGGAGGACGAGGACACCCACGCCGGCGACTAGGCCGGTTCTCAGATCCGCCAGGACGGTGGCGAACACCATCACGATGGCCGCCACGTCGTGAGGGATGGACTGCCAGCCGACGCGGGCACGTTCCTGGCGCTTGGCCGCGATGACCTGGCGCAGCACGTCCTCGAACTGGGCTCTGCTCAGCTGGGGGAAACGCTCCATCAGGCGGTCCCGTTCTGTGTCGGAAAGGTCCTCTAGGCGGCCCAGGTCGCGATCGTAAAGCTCGCGCGCGAGCTTGCGGCCCTCATCCAGGCCGATCGGCTGTGAAGAGTTGGTCGGCTTCACTAACACCTCCGTAGCGGTCTCAGAACCTGTCGATCTCCGTTACCAGCGATTATAGGAACAGCGGCGCTGTTGAGCAAGTGGGAGAACTGAACGATGTCTATAACGCTCTACCTGGCACAGATTTTCACGCCTGGGGAAGTTGAAGCCGACACGATTGTGGTATCTGACGACGGTACCATCGCCTACGTCGGGCCCGTAGAGATGGCCCCGCCGGTGAACGGGCCGCGGCTCGACATGCGAGGGCTCGCCGTGGTCCCGGGGTTCATCGACATTCACACGCATGGAGGTCACGGCGTCACCTTCGGCGCCATCGAGAGCCTGGAAGAAGATCTCAGGCACTACTCCGGCTGGGTCGCCAGCACCGGCGTGACCGGGTTTCTCTGCACTGTCGCCGCTCCTGACGCTCGAAGTCTGCTCGATCTCGTCTCCGCGTACGTCGAGCTGTTTGAGGCAGGGGGCTGGCAGGGCGCCAGACCTCTGGGCCTCCATCTGGAAGGACCTTTCCTGAGCTCCGACAAGAAGGGAGCCTTCAACCCCCGATGGTTGCGAAAACCCGCCATCGAGGAAGCCGAGGCCGTCCTGGAGGCAGAAAGAGGCTGGATCCGACAGATGACGCTGGCGCCGGAGCTTTCGGGTGCGGACGAGATCGCTGCGCTGTTTCGCGGCGAGGGAGTGGTGGTGTCCCTCGGCCACACGAATGCCAACTATGAGACGGCCAGTGCGGCGCTGAAGGGGAACTTCACGCACGTCACTCATACGTTCAACGCGCAGAGGGGATTCCATCACCGCGATCCGGGCGTCTTTGGAGCTATCCTGGCGTCAGACTGTGTCACGGCTGAGCTCATCGCCGACACCATCCACGTGCACCCGGGCGCCATGACGATGCTCCTGCGCTGCCTGGGACCCGATCGAGTCGTGTTGATCACCGACGCAATGGCCGGAGCCGGGCTCGCCGACGGTGAGTACGATCTGGTGGGCCACAGCGTCACGGTGAGAGACGGGAAGGCCACGCTCGCGGACGGGACCATCGCGGGCAGCGCTGCGACGATGAATATGTGCGTGCGGAACCTCCACCGGGAGGTGGGCGTGCCCCTCGCCGACGCCGCGAAGATGGCCTCGCTGAACCCTGCCCGCACGCTCGGCCTGGCCGGCGCGTTGGGCAGCCTTCGCGTGGGCCAGCCGGCGAATCTGATCGCTGTCGATGACGATGTGAACGTGAAGATGACGATGGTCGACGGCGCGATCGTCTACCAGGAGTTCTAGCAGGGGGCCCAAACGCTATGCCGACCAGCCTGTGCCGTGCGACGCTATTCACGCCGCATGGCACCATCGAGCCAGGCACTGTGGTCATATCCGACACGGGAGACATCAGCTACGCCGGTCCTTCCGACACGGCGCCGCATGCGTCCGGCCTGCGTCTGGACCTGAGAGGGCGCATTGTCGCCCCCGGCTTCATAGACATCCACACCCACGGCGGCAAGGGCATCAACTTCTATGCGGACGACGTGGATCCCGAGGCCATCGCCGAGAAGCTGCGCAGCTACGCTCTATGGGCCGCTGGAAACGGTGTGACGGGCTTTCTCTGCTCCATCGCGGCGCCGGACGCTGACCGGCTACGCGCCCTCATCGAGTGCTACGTGGAAGCCTTCGAGGCTGGAGTTCCCGGCGCCGAGCCGCTGGGCCTCCATTTGGAAGGTCCCTTCCTCAGTCGCGAGGAGAAGGGGGCCTTCGACCCAGACTGGCTGCGCGAGGCCGCGCTGGAGGAGGCGAAGGCGGCGATCGGGGTGGGACGTGGTTGGGTGAGACAGATGACGCTGGCTCCGGAGCTGCCGGGTGCGGACGCGGTGGCGGGCTATCTGCGGGGACAGGGGGTCGTAGCCTCGGTCGGTCACACGAACGCTGGCTATGACACCATCAGGCGGGCGCTGAAGGGGAACTTCACGCACGTCACGCACGCGTTCAACGCCCAGCGAGGTTTCCACCACCGCGAGCCCGGCGCCATTGGCGCGATTCTGACATCGGATCACGTGACGGCTGAGCTGATTGCGGACACCGTCCACGTCCACCCGGGCGCGATGAAGCTACTGGTGCGAGGCGTCAGTGTCGGCCGGGTGGTACTGGTTACGGACGCCAACGCGGCAGCGGGCCTTCCGGACGGAACGTACGAGATTGGGGGACGGCGTCGCATTGTGGAGAACGGTCGTTCCGTCCTGGAGGACGGGACCATCGCGGGCAGCACGGCGACGATGGACACGTGCGTCCGGAACGCGAACCAGATCGTCGGCGTGCCGCTCCCCGAGGCTGTGAGAATGGCCTCCCTGAATCCGGCTCGCGCCATCGGGATGGCCGGCCGGCTGGGCAGCCTGCAGGAGGGGAAGCTGGCGAACTTGATCGTCACGGACAGGGACCTGACCATCTACCTCACGCTGGTGCGTGGAGAGATTGTGTATAGGAACCTGTGAGCGTGTCTTGTCACTCTGGAGGGGGCTATTGACGATGGGGACAGTTGACGTTGGGTTGATCGGTCTCGGTTTCATCGGCAAGATCCACACTATCGCCTACCGTGATGTGCCACTCTGCTTCGATCCTCCGGCCGTGAGGCCTCGGTTGCGGGCGCTGCTGCGCCACCGCATCGATCCTCACGATCCGGCACCGGAAGCGGCGGGTTTTGAGCTGGTGACCAGCGATGACCGCGAATTCTTCGCCGAGAGCCTGGACGTGGTGGACATATGCACCCCGAACTTTCTGCA
>JASFVD010000137.1:0-6436 GCA_050050015.1 Anaerolineae bacterium
CCTTGGGTCCGTACGTGTCGAATAGGAGGTGAACGACCTGCCATGGTAACTGCGCTGCTGGTTCTGTGCGTGGCGCTGAGCCTACTGTTGGCGGTAGGCGCCGTCTGGGTGTTCGACTTACAGACTCGTCTGCGGCGAATGGAACGTCGTCATGAGAGCTTGTTTTCCGGCAAGGGGGACCCGAGCCTGGCAAGGGCTGTGGAAAGGCTGACCGACCGATTGTCGAAGATCAACACGCGGACCGAGCGGCTCGTCGTTCGTCTGGAGCACATCGACCGCACCCTAGTGCACTGCGTGCAGGGCGTGGGTTTTGTGCGCTACAGTGCCTTTGAGGACACCGGCGGAGACCAGAGCTTCTCGCTGGCACTTGTCGATGGCGAGGGAGATGGCGTAGTCCTATCTGCACTCTACGGACGTGACGCGACGCGTGTGTACGCCAAGCCAATTGAGAACTGGGCGTCGTCAAGGGTGTTGGCCCAGGAGGAGGAGCAGGCATTGTCCGAGGCGCGGAGCTCGGTTGTTCCCGATAGCGGTTGACACGCGCAGTGGGCTGGAGTACCATAGGCCGGATCATCGGTAATCCTGTAGTGACGAGGAGGTACGCTTGTTCGGAAGAGGTAAGAAGGAAGACAGGCCATTGAGAAAGGACTCAGGGAAGGCCCTGAACATGGACACCCTGATCGGCCCCAACGCTCATGTCAAGGGCGACATCCAATCTGATGGAGGAGCCCGAATAGAGGGGGTGTTTGAGGGCACCATCGACGTCACCGGTAATCTGATTGTCGGTGAAGGGGCAAAAGTGATCGCGGATATCAGCGCAAACAACATCTCGGTCTCCGGGGCGATCAAGGGGGATATCGAGGGCAACAAGGTGGAGATCCTTGAGAGCGGTCGTGTGTGGGGCAACCTGACAGTCAATTCGTTGCTGTTGAACGAGGGCGCCTATTTGCGCGGCCAGACTAACATGCAGGGGGATATTGAACCTCCGATGATTGAGCCCCCCAAGGAGCCGAAGCAGAAGGGTGAAGCGGAGGGAGCAACCATCGTCGACGTGGAGCCCAAGGTCAAGGAAGCCCGGACTGAGGCATAGCGCCAGACTGCGCGCACGCGAAGCCCTCGCTCCTCAAGGAGCGGGGGCTTTTTCGTGCAAGACGACAGCGAGCAGCCGGTCGGAGCGGGATGGCCTGTGTGTGCCCATGGACCCTTGCAGCGGCGCGCAGCTGGACAGGATCAGGCAAGACGTCGGCGTCAGCGCACGAGGAGCACCGGGCAGTCGACTGCGTCCAAGAGCTCTCTTATGCTTTCCGAAGGAAGGAACTCCCGGCTGACCACCAGCGTCCCCGCTCCCTCAGTCCGAATGGCACTGATCAAGGTCATCACGCCGGAGCCGGCCAGCTCTCGATACCGAACAATGAAGGATTCGGCCTTCAGGGCGTCGGCGATCTCCTCCTGGATCTCACTGGACGAATCTGACTCGGCAGGTACGAGGACTGAGAGGAGGCCTCCCGTGTGCTCGGCCAGTTGCGACGCAATCTGGAGGGCTCGTATGCCGACCGGGGATCCTTCGTACAGTACCACAACCGGCGGACGAATCCGTGTTTCGCGTGAGACCAGAAGCACGGAGCGCGGCGCGCGGATTGCTGCTGTCTCCGCCGTCGAGCCGACGCTCGGGCGATGCAGGACGGGCCGGCTTGCCCTGCCCACGCAGAGAAGATCAGCCTTTTCAGCTTCCTCCAAGACCTTTGATGAGACGTCGCCGCGAACGATATCGAACGACCATTCGATCTGCTCTCGTTTGCAGGTAGAGGCGAGCGCCTGGCGTGCCTGCTCCGCCTGAGCCCTCAACTGACGCCTCATGCGCTTGGGATTCAGGCGGGACTGCGTGGCGAAGGGGAACTGGAGTTCCTGAGCCACCGATAGCTGCGCCAGACGGAGCAGGTTGGCATCCTCGACGAACAGCCCGTGCAGTTCTGCGCCCATGCTCCTGGCCAGCTCAGCCGCAGCCTGAAGCGCCGCCAAGCTGTGACGCGAGGTGTCCAGGCCGATCAAGATGCGCTGGATGCGGGGCTCTTCCTTCTGCTCATTCATACGCTTTCCACTCACTGCTCATCGTCGAAAGCAGCCGCAGCCGACTTTGAGGAGCTCCCGGTCTCCTCATCGGTGCCTTCGGAGAATTCGCGCTGCTTCTCCGCGAGCTCGATCAGGCGAGCCTCAACCCTGTGGTTGATGCTCCCCGCCGGAAACTCGCCCTCGGCGTCGCGCTCCCCGGCAGGGACGCCGGTCAACAACTCTATGGCCTCATCCACGGTCTCCACCGCATAGATGTGGAAATCACCTTGTTGGACGGCCTCGACCACGTCCTCACGCAGCATCAGATGGTCCACGTTCGCCATGGGGATTAGCACGCCCTGATCACCCGTCAACCCCTTGGCCGTGCACGCATCAAAGAACCCCTCGATCTTCTCGTTGACGCCTCCAATCGGCTGGACCTCCCCATGTTGGTTCACAGAGCCGGTTACAGCAAGAGACTGTTTGATGGGAGCATCAGCAAGCTCAGAAATAAGGGCACCAAGTTCCGCGAGCGACGCACTGTCGCCCTCAACGCCGGCGTAGGATTGCTCGAAGACCAGGCTTGCCGAGAGGGAGAGGGGGTGCTCCGGGGCGTATTGCGCGCCAAGATAGCTTGAGAGGATAAGCACACCCTTGGAGTGGATTGGACCGCCCAGTTCGACCTCGCGCTCGATGTCCACGACGTTGCCTTTCCCGAGACGGGTGCGCACGGTGATGCGGCTGGGACGCCCAAAGGCGAAGTTACCGAGCGGGATCACCGAGAGCCCGTTGACTTGACCACGCCTCTCCCCCTCCGTGTCAATGAGGATCATACCCCGCTGGATGTGCTCCTGCGTGCGATCTCGGAGCCGATCCGCGCGTTTGATCTTCTCGTCGATGGCGCGCTGGACGTCTGTGACGGTCACGACACCGTTTCCTGCCTCGTCGGCCCAGTACGAGGCCTCTTCTAGCAACTCGGCGATGCTCAGCAGATGCGTCGACAGCTTCTTCGAGTCACCGGCGATGCGGCTGCTCCTCTCTATGACCCTGGCCACGGCCGCTCGGTCGAAGGGGCCCAAGCCCTCGCGGCGGGCCATCGTGGCGATGAGTCGTGCGTACAGCTGGTCGTTTTCGTCCGTCCTCGGCATCTGGTCGTCAAAGTCGGCCTCGACCTTGAACAGCTCCTTGAAATCGGGGTCGTACTCGTTTAGAAGGTAGTAGAGCAGTCGCTCGCCGATGAGCACGACCTTCACGCGCAAGGGTATTGGCTCCGGCTCCAGCGAGACGGTGCTGACCAAGCTGAGGGCCTGACTCAACGACTCAATCCGAATCTGCTGTGCCCGGAGCAAGCGCTTGAGTCCCTCCCACGCATAGGGCTGAGTGAGGAGCTCGCGCGCGTCGATCAGCAGGTAGCCCCCATTGGCGCGGTGCAGGGCGCCGGGCTTGATGAGGTTGAAGTCGGTTGTCAGAGCGCCCATCTGGGCGATGTGCTCCACGCGTCCGACGAGATTGTTGTAGGTGGGATGTTCTTCGTGGACGACAGGGGCTCCGGTTGACTCGCTGTTGTCGACGAGTACATTGACCTGGTACCGTCGGAACTTCGCCTCTTGAATGCGCTGCATCGAGAGGCCGAAGAGGGCTTCCTGCTCTTCGTCTCCCGCTCTGCGGAAGTCGTCGACATTCTCCACAACATCGTTCTTGACGGCTTCCAGATAGTCTAGCACTGGCTCAAGATCGGCATACTTCTCCCGCAACTCGTCAATGCGATGCCCGACGGCGAGCATTGCCACCTGGCGGTTCAGCTCCTTCACCTTCCCGCGCGCCTCGCGCTCCCACTGTCGCGCCTGGCGCATCGTCTCCTGCAGTTCCTCCTGGAGTTCTGCGATGTCCCCTTTGACCTGCTCGCGTTTCTCGTCAGGCAGCTTCTGGAACTCGTCCGGGCTGACGACTTCACCTTCCTCCACCGGGGCAAAGGCCAGCCCCACTGGCGTTCGGATCAGGGCGATGCCTCGGTCCTTGGCCTTTGCCTGAATCTCGTTGAGCGACTCCTCCTGTCTTTCCTGGAACTCCTCCTGGAGTTCCTGTTTTCGCGTCTGGTAGTCCTCGCTTTCGAACGCTGTTGGGATGGCTGTGCGCAGCTCCTCCACCAACTGCTCCATGTCTTCCCGCAGCTCTGGGCCCTTACCTGGCGGCAGCTCAAGTATATTCGGCTTGTGAGTATCCTCGAAGTTGTTCACGTAGCACCAGTCGGAAGGCACCGGCTCATCGGCGGCCTTTCTTTCGAGAAACTGGGAGATCGTGGTCCGCTTTCCCGTGCCACTAGGACCGAGGGCGTAGAGGTTGTATCCATCGCGTTGAATGCCAATGCCAAAGCGAACGGCGCCTACTGCTCGCTCCTGCCCAATCATCTGGCTCAGGTCTTCCAGATCCTCTGTCGTCTCAAAATCGAACTGTTGCGGATCGCAAGTGTGGCGGAGTTGGTGTGGCCGTAGTGGTCGCGTAGTCATAGTTCGATCTCCTTATCTCGTTGGTCTAGAGTTCTGCGGATGAGAGTCCCGGCTCGAAGGCGACGATCGCACGACGCCACGCGTCGGACAGCGGGACTGACTGCCCGTTCTCGTAGTCGTACCGCACCTGCGTGCTGCGCGCCTCCGCAGCCAGGCGCCCGTCTTCCCCTTCAATGCGATACTGGAACGCGAAGCTAGAGCGGCCTAGTTTGCTCGTCCGGATTCGGATGGTCACGTGCTCCCCCAGCTTGAGCGGGGACTCGTACCGACAGCTAACCTCGGCAAGGATAAACCCAATGCCTGAGGGGACGTCCGGCACGAGCCCAAGCTGACGCAGATAATGAACACGCGCCTGTTCGAGGTACGTGAAATAGACCGCATTGTTGACGTGATCCATGGCGTCGAGGTCCCGCCACCGGACCTCCAGGCTGGTGGCAAAGCGGAAGGGTTGGTCTGTCATAAGACAACATCACCTCGTTTCCGTGCTGGGCCGCACCACAGTGTCGGCTCACCGATACGGAGGAGACGGACAGTCGGTGCCCAACCAGCGCGCCCCATCTCGATCAGATGTTGTGGAAGTCGACTTGGTCGCGCTCTGGATCAAGGATACAGAAAGAGCGCCGCTGCCATCGCATACCGCCCAGGCCACCTGGGTTGATCACGCGAGTCGGCCCGAAGCGCTGATCTCGCCGCCGATGCGTGTGCCCGTGCAGCACGTAGGCATGCTGGCGGGTGCTGATAAGTCTCCTCAAGTCATCCTCCCGATGACCGTGCACCAGGACCGCTGATCGGCCTGCGAGAGTCAGGTTGTGACGGTCGGCGAGTCTGCCGGCGCCGAGCAACTCCCGGGCTGTAGGCTCCAACTCAGCGTGTCGGTCCATATTGCCGCGCGCGATCCAGGTATCGAACTCGGACAACGCTTCGACGACGGACGGAGCGCAGAGGTCGCCGCAGTGAAGCACCATGGTGATCTCTTCGGCCTGCAGGGTGGAAAGAGCCTGCTCCAGAGCGCGCAGGTCGTCGTGTGTGTCGGATATGACGCCTATTCTCATTGCGGGTTCCTGGTCGTCAATGATAGCAGAAATCGCGGCGCAGCACAACGTTCCGCGCGCCACCCTGTAACGCGAGATGGCGGCTTGCCCCGTGCTCCACGCCCGGGTATAGTAGTGAAACGTCCCTGACATGACGGGGCATGCCGGCGATATGGATCCCAACACCTTCGATTCCCTGAATCCCGAGGCGCGCAGCGAGGCCGCTGACAAGCTGCTGCAGTGGTTCGACCGCAATGCGCGCGACATGCCATGGCGGCGAAACCGCACCCCATATCGCACTTGGATATCCGAGGTGATGCTCCAGCAGACTCAGGTCGACACGGTCATCCCCTACTTTGAGCGTTTCCTGAACCGGTTCCCCAGTGTAGAGGAACTGGCACGGGCCAGGTTGGAGGAAGTGCTCAAGGTGTGGGAAGGGCTGGGCTACTACGCGCGCGCTCGGCGGCTCCACGAGGCGGCGCGCTGGCTAGTGCAGCGGAACGAGGGCCGGTTGCCGGAGCGCTTCGACGATCTACGAGAGCTGCCGGGAGTCGGCGTGTACACTGCTGGGGCCGTGGCTTCGATTGCGTTCGGAGAGGTCGTGCCAGCGGTGGACGGGAACGCGAGGCGGGTCGTGTCCCGTCTATTCGGCGTCCGCGGCGACGTGACGCGCTCGGTTGTCAAAAGGACTCTGAGCCGGTTGGCGGCCGACCTCCTTCCCCAGGGGCAGGCGGGCGCGTTCAACGAGGCCATGATCGAGCTCGGCGCAATGGTTTGCACGCCGCGCAGTCCGTCGTGTGGCCAGTGCCCGCTTTCTGAGCTGTGTTGGGCCAAGGCGGAGAATCAGCA
>JASFVD010000138.1:0-6429 GCA_050050015.1 Anaerolineae bacterium
CTGCCACCGTTCGCAATGAGCTGGCGTATCTGGAGGAGACGGGCCATCTCACGCACCCGCATACGTCCGCGGGGAGAGTGCCAACGCACGAAGGCTACCGGTACTTCGTCGAGCGGCTGTTGGGTGAAGTGGAGTTGCCGTTACGCGAGCGCTTGACCATCGTCCACCAGTTTCACCAGGCACGTCACAACATGGAGCAGTGGATGCCGCTGGCCGCGTCCGCGCTGGCCCGCACGGCTCGCGGAGCTGCAGTGGTCACGGCACCTCAGTCGGAGAAGGCGCGCTACAAGCATGTGCAGCTCATCTCAACGCAGGGGGTGGGCGTCCTCCTGGTCCTGGTCCTTGAGGGAGGAATGGTCAAGCAGCGAATGCTGACGCTTGCCGAACCGATGACACAGCGCGAACTCGCCCAAGCCAGTGATCGGCTGAATCAGCTGTGCGCCGGCCTGACGGCTAGCGAGATCGAGGAGTACCTTGAGGACCAGCGGGAGGAGCTCCCTGACTTTGAGGCCGATGTGGCACAGTTAGTGTCGGAGATCGTCCACCGAATCGATGCTCGATCAGCCGGTCCCATCTACAGCGATGGCTTGAGCGAGGTGCTCCGTCAGCCTGAGTTCTCCGAAGGAGAGAAAGCTCAAGAGATCGTTCGGGTCATGGAGGAGCGAAGCTTCCTGCGGACGGTGATGCAGGAAGCACTCAGCTCTGACGTTGGCAACGTTCGGGTGTTGGTCGGGGGTGAGGGTCATTGGGACCAGCTGCGTGCGTGCAGTCTGGTGCTTGCTCGCTACGGTGTGTCGGATTTCTCGACCGGTGCGCTGGGCATCCTCGGACCTACTCGCATGCTCTATGGTCGCGCCATCTCCGCTGTCCGACTGGTTGCCGAATTGCTGTCCGAGCTGGTGCACGAGACGTATGCGCTGGAGGTTTCCGATGAGAAGGAGTAGAGAGAATTCGTCGTAGACGGACAAGGAGACCAACATGACGGGAAAGGATAAGGTAGAGAACGAAGACGCGGTTGTCGAGGAGAAGGCGAAAGCCGCCCTGGAGGATGCAGAAGAGAAGCCCGAGACGAAGATAGGAGCGGAGGGGGGTGAGCAGGCGCCTGTCGATGAGGTCGAGAGGCTGCAGGAAGAGCTGAGGGAAGCGCGGTCCGAGGCTGACGAGTACCTTGATGGCTGGCGACGCGCCCAAGCGGAATTCTCCAACTACAAGAAGCGTCAACGGGCCGATCAGTCGAAGTTGCAGGAGCTGGCCAATGCCAGCCTGCTCCGCAAGCTGCTGCCTGTGCTGGATGACTACGAGCGAGCCGTCGCCACTCTGCCCGATGGGCTTGAGATGCTGAGCTGGAGTCACGGCTTGCTGATGATCAAGCGGAAGCTGGAGGCGATCCTGGAGAGTGAGGGCGTCGAGCCCATCGAGACCGAGGGCAAGCCATTCGATCCCAACTACCACGAAGCAGTAACGCATGAGGAAGTGCCAGGGTATGAAGAAGGGCACGTGATTGGGGAGGTGCAGCGTGGCTACACCCTCGGTGACCGCGTGCTGCGGCCGGCCCTGGTGCGAGTCGCTAAGGCCTCGAGCACGCCGCCCGAACCAGAGAACGATAGCCAGGAAGGCGAGGAGTAATCGATGGGCAAGATCATCGGTATCGACCTGGGAACGACGAACTCCGTCTGCGCGGTGATGATGGGCGGTGAGCCCACCATCATTCCCAGTGCGGAGGGCGGGCGTCTGTTCCCGTCGGTCGTAGCCGTCAATCCCAAGACCGACGAGCGCATGGTCGGTCAAGTCGCCAAGCGCCAGGCCGTGGTCAACCCAGACAACACCATATTCTCGATCAAGCGCTTCATGGGGCGCAAGTTCGAGGATGCCGAGGTTCAGCGGGCTATCGAACTAGTTCCCTACGAGGTTACGGAGGCGCCCAACGGCGACGTACGCGTGTGGATGAACGGTAAGGAGTACAGTCCGCCGGAGATCTCGGCCATGATACTGCAGAAGATCCGGGCAGACGCGGAAGCCTTTCTCGGTGAGCAAATGACCGAGGCCGTGATCACGGTCCCGGCCTACTTCAATGACAGCCAGCGTCAGGCCACGAAGGACGCGGGGCGGATTGCGGGTCTCCAGGTGCAGCGGATCATCAACGAGCCGACGGCGTCCTCGCTGGCGTATGGCTTGGATAAGAAGAAGGACGAGACGATCGTCGTTTTCGACCTTGGTGGCGGGACCTTCGACGTCTCGATTCTCGACGTGGGGGACGGCGTCTTTGAAGTGCGCTCGACCAGCGGGAACACGTTCCTGGGGGGCGATGACTGGGATCGTCGCCTCATAGATTGGGTAGCCGACGAATTCAAGAAAGAGGAAGGAATTGACCTCCGTCAGGATCGCCAGGCGCTACAGCGGCTGAAGGAGGCAGCTGAGAAGGCCAAGGTGGAGTTAAGTACAGTGTTGCAGGCAGATGTCAATCTACCGTTCATTACTGCCAGTGCTTCTGGCCCCAAGCACCTGCAGATGAAGATCAGCCGAGCCAAGCTGGAGCAACTGACCGAGGACCTGATCGAAGCCACACTCGAGCCTTGCAGGCAGGCGCTCTCCGACGCGAGCCTGAGTGTCTCGGATATCGACGAGGTCATCCTGGTCGGCGGTCAGACGAGGATGCCAGCCATCCAGAAGCTGGTGATCGATTTCTTTGGTCAGGAACCTCACAAGGGCGTCAATCCTGATGAGGTCGTGGCCCTGGGAGCGGCCATCCAGGGTGGCGTCCTCGGTGGAGAGGTTAAGGACATCCTACTGCTTGACGTGACTCCCCTGACACTAAGCATTGAGACGTTGGGTGGTGTGGCGACCGCATTGATCGAACGCAACACGACCATCCCCACGCGAAAGAGCCAGATCTTCTCCACGGCCTCTGACGGTCAAACCCAGGTAGAGATCAACGTGCTGCAGGGTGAGCGGAGTATGGCGGCCGACAATATGAGCCTGGGCAAGTTCATTCTCGACGGGATTCCGCCAGCGCCGCGAGGGGTCCCACAGATTGAGGTCACCTTCGATATCGACGCGAACGGCATTCTCCACGTGGCTGCTGAGGATAAGGCCACAGGTCGCGAGCAGTCGATGGAGGTCATTCCGTCGAGCGGTCTCTCTGATGATCAGGTCGACCGCATGGTGAAGGAAGCCGAACAGTATCGGGCCGATGATAGGCGGAGAAAGGAGAAGGTGGAGGTCCGCAATAGGGCAGACTCCGCCGTCTACGGAGCTGAGAAGGCCCTGCGGGAGCACGGTGACAAAGTGTCCGATGAGATTCGCTCCAGGGTGGAGGACAGAATCGAGGCCGTCAAAGAAGCTCTGGAAGGGGATCAGCCTGATGTCATCCGTCGACGCACTGAAGAACTGGGGCAGGCGCTGCAGGAGATTGGCTCTGGGATGTACGAGGGTGGACCTGGCACCGGACCGACCGGCGGGGCAGAGGGATCTGGTGCTGCGCCAGAAGAGGGCCAGGAGGACGTCATCGACGGGGAGTTCAGTGAGGGCTGATCATGCGATGGTGGCCGCCTTGTCTGAGGAACGCGTCCGGGCAAGTACGCACGGGAAGCAGATGTGTGGGATGCTGGAGAGCATCCTGGTTGGTCTGAAGGGTGTCTATGGCAGATCGACGTGACTATTATGACGTACTAGGGATCGACCGTTCGGCCTCGCAGCAAGACATCAAGAAAGCCTATCGTCAGATGGCAAGGCAATACCATCCTGACGTGAGCGACGCACCAAACGCGGAGTCTCGCTTCAAGGAGATCAACGAGGCTTATCAGATCCTCTCTGACCCCGTCAAGCGGAACACCTACGATCGCTTCGGTCACGCCGGCCTGGAGGGCGGTCGGACCGGATTCGATTTCGGCGGCTTCAGGGATCCGTTTGAGATCTTCGAGGAATTCTTCGGTCAGGGGTTTGGATTCTCCGGTGGACGTCGTCGCGGGCCGAGGCGCGGTGCTGATCTGCGCTACGATCTCCGTCTGACGTTTGAGCAGGCGGTGTTCGGCTGCGAGAAGACCATTGAGATTGGCCGTCGCGAGGCATGCCCTGAATGCGGTGGCAGCGGGGCGAAGGCAGGTACGTCCCCCTCCCGGTGCTCAAAGTGCAACGGCTCGGGACAGGTACGTCAGGTGCAGCGCTCCATTCTGGGTTCGTTCGTCAGTGTGACAGACTGCCCCGCGTGCGGAGGCGAAGGCACGGTGGTAAGCGACCCCTGCATTCGATGTGGTGGTGAGGGGCAGGTCCGTGTCTCCCGGGAGCTGTCGGTCGACATCCCTCCTGGCGTGGACGACGGGACACGGATTCGACTGGCAGGCGAGGGCGAAGCGGGTTCCAGCGGTGGACCACGGGGCAACCTCTACATCGTGCTGGAAGTGGAGCCGCATCCCGTCTTCCGCAGGCGCAAGGACGATATCCTGATCGAGGTTGAGATCAACGTCGCCCAGGCTGCGCTGGGAGCTGAGATCCAAGTGCCGACGCTGGATGGGGACCAGTCCGTGACCATCGATCCCGGCACACAAACTGACACTGTGCTGCGCCTGGCAGGCAAAGGCGTGCCCCACGTGAAAAGCAATGGTCGTGGTGACGAGTTGGTGCTAGTGCGCGTTGCCATCCCCAAGAGGTTATCAAGGGAGCAGAAGGATCTGTTCCGAGAGCTGGGCGAGACACTCGAGCCCGAGAGGGTGGTTGAGAAGAAGCGCGGCTTCATGGACGAGGTCCGCGAGTTCCTGGGCTTGTGAGGCGGGCAGCGATGAGCTTCGTTCCTACGATGCGCCACGAGGGTTGCGCTGCGGCGGCGCTGGGCGAAGCAGTGAGGACTATGGGTACTTCGCGACGATGAGTGACATGGAGTGGCTCGAAGTAAGTGTCGAGGTGGACCACGAGACCGCGGAGGCGGTTGCCGAGCTCCTGTCGCGGTACGCCGATCGCGGCGTTGTCATTGAAGGAGGTCCTCAAGGTTGGGATCAGGATCCAGTGGTGGTGAGGGGATACCTCCCTGTAGAAGATGACACCTGGAGCCAGAGGAAGAAGATCGAGGAGGACCTATGGCATCTGGGCCAGATAAGACCCATTCCGGACCCTTCCTTTCGCACAGTCTCCGAGGCGGACTGGGCAGAAGCCTGGAAGGAGCGTCTTGAAGTCTTGCACATCGGGGATCGTATCGTCATTCGCCCGTCCTGGCTCGACTACAATCCGGAACCAGAGGACGTTGTCATTGAGCTTGACCCAGGTCTCGCCTTTGGCACCGGTCTGCACCCGACGACTCAGCTCTGCCTGACTGCACTGGAGAGATGGGTCCGGCCGGGGATGGAGGTGCTCGATCTGGGTACGGGCTCCGGCATTCTGGCCATAGCCGCCGCGAAGCTCGGTGCGGAGGGCGTCTTGGCCCTGGACAGTGACCGGCAGGCGGTCATGGTCGCCGGGGCGAACGTTACCGGCAACGGGGTGGACGATCGTGTGAGTGTGCGGCGAGGATCGCTTGCGGAGGTGTCCGGGTCATATGACTTGGTGGTGGTCAACATTCTGGCCCGGGTGATCGTGGACATGGTGGGCGCGGGGCTTTCGGAACGGCTGCGACCCGATGGCGTGGTAGTCGCCGCCGGAATCACTGTCGATCAAGTGTCGGATGTGGCTGCGGCTTTCGAACGAGGCAATCTGGAGCTAGTTGATGAGATGCAACGGGGCGACTGGGTCAATCTTCTGGCCAAGCGGTTGTGAGTTCGACGGCTACTCCCGATCTGAGGCCTTGTACCGATAGACAATGCGACCACGGGACAGATCGTAGGGGGATAGCTCAACGCGGACGCGGTCACCCAAGAGGACCCGGATGTAGTACCTCCGCATCTTCCCCGAGAGATAGGCTAACACCTCGTGTCCGTTGTCCAACTCCACTCGAAACTGTGTGTTGGGCAGAGCCTCAACCACAGTTCCCTCCATATAGATTTTGTCTTCCTTACCCATAAGCCTCCTTCATCTCCTCCTCTGGACTGGCTAGGCACCGGGGCACAGCGCCTCCAGAAGAAAAGCGACGTGCCCCAAGTCTCTACGCGGCTACGTCTTCGGAATCCTCTTCTTCCTCAAGCTCAGCCTCCTGGTCTGCCTCAGTCTCTTCCTCGCCGGCTGGCTCGGTTTCTTCCTCAAGCTCTGTCTCTTCCTCGGCCACTGACTCGGTCTCTTCCTCAAGCTCTGTCTCTTCCTCGGCCACTGGCTCGGTTTCTTCCTCAAGCTCTGTCTCTTCCTCGGCCACTGACTCGGTCTCTTCTTCAGGCTCGATCTCTTCCTCGGCCACCGGCTCGGCCTCTTCTTCGGGCTCTGTCTCTTTCTCGGCGACTGGCTCGGCCTCTTCCTCAGGCTCTATCTCTTCCTCGGCGGCTGGCTCGGCCTCTTCTTCGGGCTCTGTCTCTT
>JASFVD010000139.1:0-6354 GCA_050050015.1 Anaerolineae bacterium
GATCATACCCGATGAGGAGAAGGGCAACGCGCTTTCCTTTACCCTCGGCAATTGCGTTGGTCGCCAGGGTAGTAGAGACAGAGACCATTCGGATCTCTGCGGGATCCTCTATCGAGATACCCTCTATCACCTTCTCTATCCCAATGGCGAAGTCGCGCTTCGTCGTCAGGCTCTTGTGCGTGACAAGCACGTCGCGCGACTCATAGTCCAGCAGCACTCCGTCCGTATACGTGCCGCCAGTATCTATGCCTAGGACCAGCTTTCGCGAGTGGTTGTTGGCATCCAACGTTTGCTCCACCAAACCTAGAGCAGCCCCTCTTCCCACGTGGGAAGAGGGGCCAGTTCCGATCTCCCTACTTGAAGCCCTTGCGGAGGCTCACCACAGCTCTCGATCTAGGGCGCTCTCAACCAGCATTGAACGTGCTCGATGCCATGACACAATTGTACCAGAGCGTCGATGACCTGCGTTGATGGCCGCGTTGTCGGTCCGTTGTTGAACAGCGATGTTGGTCATCAGCGTCGAAAGCTACATTGCCAGTCCGGCATTAGCAGCAGCGCGGGTCGAGCGGTGTTGAAAGGTGCCTTGATGGCCCTCGATGAAAGCAGCATTGACCAAGCTGCTTAGGGCCTCCGCAAGGGTGGCCAAAGCCACTCGGGGCGTTTCGCCCCGGCGGCTCGGCTCACACAAACATGTCGAAGTCCAGCTCCTCATCTCTGTGGCGTTCGTCGGCCAACTCGCAGATGTGGCGAAGCTCATTGTACATGTCCTCGTCCATCAGCGGCTCGGTGTCCGCCTCGAGGATCTCGAGCACCTTCGCATGGACCCGATCGCCGAACGTCTTGCGTCCACCTAGATCCCAGTTCTCCCAGTTCTGGCGGTCCGTCAGTTCGCCCTGCCAGATCAAGTCTCGGAACCGATTGTAGGTGTGATCATGCTCCAGATAGTGACCACCAGGCCCCACGTCCTCAATCACGTCCAGTGCCTTCGTGTCGTCGTTGACGGGGATGCCACGCAGAATGCGCTTCACCCGATCTATGATCTCGTTCGAGGCAACCATCTGCTCCATCGAGCTCGTCAGGCCCTGCTCAAGGTAACCTACATCGTGGATCATGTTGCCGCCAACGAGGGCAGCGGTCGTGGCATTGAACGTAGCCTCCAGGGCTGCTTGCTCGTCGAACATCTTGGCGTCCGAGCAGCCGGCCGTCTCGTACATGGGAACACCCAGCCACTTGGTGATCTGCGTGTAGGCTGCGCTGAGCAGCGCCATCTCCGGAGAACCGTAGCAGTAGACGGTGGTCCGCATATCCATGTTGGACATGAGGCCCCCGATGATCATGGGAGCACCCGGCTTGCGCAGCTGGCTCAGGACAATGCCAAACAGACTCTCCGTCAGCGCCTGGACAGCCGTGCCAGCGAGCGTGCACGGCGCCGTCGCCCCGGCCAGGGGGCAGGGCGTGTAGACGAAGGGAATACCATGATCGGTGGCGAACAGGAGTTTCTGCACAACCTCCTCGGAGTGGCTCAGCGGCGACACAGGCTCAATGTACAGCGAGAAGATCGGTCCCTTCTCGAACTCCTTCTTGCCTCCCACGCGGACGTAGGCCATCTCGAGCTGATCACGAAGGCCATCCAGGTCTACAGCCGTGATGTTGATGGGTTTCGTTGTGCCCTCAAGCATGGCCAGATACTGCCAGCGATCGTAGGTGCCGACGTTGACGTCCTGGACGATGCCGAGCGACATGTGGAAGTCCATGTTGGGCATTGCCTGGGCTACCTTGGCGAAGTTCTTGACGTCATCGTAGGTTGCACGGCGCCTCTCGCCAGTGTAAGGATCCCACGTGAAAGGCGTATCGGATCCGGCACCGAAGTAAATCTGGTTCTTGTACAACTCCATCCGGTGTTCTCGATCAGGCCCGACCACCACGACTTTCCTCGGTAGGGTGGAAAGCGCCTTATCGACCATCCACGGTGGGATCTTGACCAGGCTGCTGTCTTCGGTCGTGTCCTCCACAATGGCGCCACCGGAATGGGCCAGCTCAACCCCCTCCTCCTCGTAGACCCGAACTCCGGTCTCGTACAGAACGCGAAGCGCTGAGTAGTAAATGGCCTCGATCTCGTCTTCGGTTAGCACTTCAAACGTGGGGGTGGCATTCACTGTGTAGTTTGTCTTCTTTACTTGCATGGACACATCTCCTCTGGTGATACCTAGGCTTGGTCGACGGGGCAGTCTGCCTTAGGCAGCGGCGACGAACTTTTTCGCCAGTTCGGAAGCCGCGGGAGCGTTGGAGCCGTACCCGTCAGCGCCAATGCGATCCGCGAACTCCGCGTCGACAGGCGCGCCACCCACCATGATCTTTACCTGATCGCGCAGTCCGGCCTCCTGAATGGCCTTGATTGTGTGGCCCATGGCGCGCATCGTAGTCGTGAGCAAGGCGGACATGCCGACGATATCGGGCTGGTGTTCTTTGATGGCCTCGATGAACGCCTCCGGGGGCTTGTCGAAGCCAAGATTAACGACTTCAAAGCCAGCGCCCTCGCACATCATCCCGACGAGATTCTTGCCGATGTCGTGAAGGTCGCCCTCCACGGTGCCCAGCACGATGGTTCCCAGCATCTCCTCCTCAGCTTCGGCAAGCAGTGGGCGGAGGATCACCATCCCGGCCTTCATCGATTCGGCCGACATTAGCACCTCGGGCACGAACATGTCGCCTCGCTTGAAGCGCACGCCCACCTCGTCCATCCCCATGACCAGCCCATTGTCCAGAATCTCCTTGGCTGTCAGGCCCTCACCTAGGCCCTTCCGCACCAGGTCTGGCACTTTGTCGCTATTGCCCTCAAGAACCGTAGTGGCCAGTTTCTCATAAAGTGTACTCATTGTTTTGCTCCTCTAAGTGTTCTCGTTGTCACGAAGATGGGGCAACCTGCCCTCGGCAACTTGCCCCCTGGCAAACTGTCCTTCGTCAGTCCGCGATCTCCCTCTCCTGCCACCAATCCTGCCGGACTCGGTCCTCGGCTTGCTCCAGCACCTCCTGGATCACGTCCTCCGTGCCATCCTTCAACGGAGCAGGCTCGTGACTTGCCAGAATGTCGCGCACGCGGGCGATGGTGCGATCCTTCATTGTCTTTCGGCCCATCATATCCCACTCCTCGAAGTTGCGCCGATCGCACAGGTTGGGATACCAGAATTCATTCTTGTAGTAGCGCCGTGTGTGGAGCTCGCGCAGGTAATGTCCGTTCGGTCCTACGTCATGGATCACCTCGGTTGCCAGCGTGTCTTCGTTGACCTCGATGCCCCGCGTTATGCGACGCGCGTAGCCGATGGATTCATCCATCGCCGCCAGCTGGAACACGGAGCCGGTCATCGCGCTCTCGGTGTAGCCCACATCGTGGCACAAGTCGCCGCCCGTTAGAGCCGAGAAGTAGACAGACATCGACCCCTCGATCAGGGCCTGCTCGTCAAACGTCTTCGAGTCAGTACAGCCGCCTGTCTGCCAGAGCGGGAGACCTGCGTAGTGAGCCAGCTCGGTGAGCCCGGCCATCATAAGAGGAAGCTCCGGCGCGCCGTAAGCCAGGATCATGGCGTTCATGTCCATCACGGAGAAGACTCCCCCCATGATGAAGGGCAGGCCAGGCTGGATCGCCTGCGCGATCGTCAAGCCCATCCACGACTCGGCCACGCCCTGAGTGATGATGCCCGCTGCTGTCACCGGCGCTGTGCCCCCGGCGATGGGGCACGGGGTGAAGACCAAGGGAATTCGCTTTCTTGCCGCGAAGACGAGTTTGTCAAGCGCCTCGAAGGTGCTGACTAGCGGCGAAAGTGGTTCGCAGTAGTGGACGTAGTTCGGGCGCTGTTCGAAGGCTTCTTGACCACCCGCTTCTGCCACTGCGATCTTGTGGATACCTTCCGAATCGTACTTATCGAACGACCAGGCCACAATCGGCTTGCTGGTGTTGGGGAACATGTGGGCGAACTCATGGAGCGCACTCAGATCTGCGTGCACGTCGTCGACTGAACCGAGCGACTCGCAAAAATCGATGTTGGGGAGCGCGTCTACCACTTTCGCCACGGTGGCCACGTCATCCTTCACATAGGGTCGGCGCTCGAGCGTCTCGACGTCGATGAAGTTGGGGCACGTGGGACCAGGCCCGAAATGCGCCCGACCGGGGCCGATGTGGATGTTGTTCTTGCGGTTGCCGTCGCGTGCATACAGAGTGAAGCTGCGCGGAGCCTTTCTCAGAGACTCCTTCACCAGCCACGAGGGGAGCCGGACTCGTTTTCCGTCAACCCACGCCCCTGCCTCCTTTAGGATCTGGCGTGATTCGTCGTGGTGAACTTCTAGGCCCGTGTTCTCTAGCACGTGCAACACGCCCTCGAAAAGCTCCTGCAGCTGATCGTCGCTGAGCATGCGAAAGCGCACACCTGAATTGACTTGGTAGTTTGTCCTCATTTAGTAGATCTCCTTTTCACCTTTGGCGACGTCTCGGGTCACGGTGGACCCCAACGTCCGCCCGACAGGCATGAGAACACCAGTACGCCGCTACATCTAACGTCACAGCTGCTCGGTGTCCCTGACGCCGTCGTCGACGTCCAGCGGGCAACAAACCCGACCGACTAGCCCACCAAAATGCTCTATGGGCTGTGACCCATGGGGTCGCCGACCGCAGCCGCTAGGCAGCGCCGACGAACTTCTTGGCGAGATCCGAAGCAGATGCCGCGTTGGCAGCGTAGCCGTCGGCGCCGATGTCGTCAGCAAATCGCTGCGTGACGGGGGCACCTCCAATCATCACCTTCACGCGGTCGCGCAACCCGGCCTCCTCGATAGCCTTCACCGTATCGCCCATCGAGCGCATCGTCGTGGTCAGCAACGCGGACATGCCTACGATGTCTGGCTCGAAGTCCTTGATCGCCTCGAGGAACTGATCGGGCTCCACGTCGGTGCCCAGATCCTGCACCGCAAACCCCGCGCCCTCACACATCATGCCGACTAGATTCTTTCCGATGTCGTGCAAGTCGCCCTTCACCGTTCCCAGCAGAACCTTGCCGGTGGCCTGAGCTTCTCCCGTGGCCAGCATGGGCTCGAGGAGCTTCATTGACTCCTTCATCGCCTTGGCTGACCGCAGCACCTCGGGCACGAACATGTTGCCAGCCTTGAACTCCTTTCCGATGTGGTTCATGCCCACCATTAGCCCATCGTTGAGGATCTCCTGGGCGCCGGTTCCTCCATCCAGTGCGTCCTCAGTCAGATCCTGCATCGCGTCGACGTTGCCTTCGATCACAGCCGTAGCCAGCTGTTCCAGAACTTCACTCATGTCGTTTACCTCCTACTTCAATCTCGCAGATCTCCGTTGATTCATCGGGAGGAGCCATCCAACCATGCCCACACAAGATGCGTGAGCCTTTGGTCCGTCTAGGCTTCACCCCGATAGCACGTCTCAAGCCTTCATTCGCCACAGCGGATCCCGAAACCGGAAATCGTTAGACCCAAGGGGTCCATCTCCGGTCACCTTGCTAAGTCTCTTCATACCTAGGGCACGGTGCCTTCTCCCGACCCTAGTCGATACGCATCCCCCCACCACGTCGGACCCTAGATCTCCCTGACGTCGAGTATCTCGTCAACCATCGGCTTGACGGCCTCAACCAAGTCCTCCTGAGAGATGTCCGCTGCTTTGAGCGTACATACCCAGTTCGAGGGATCCGTTCCTTTGGAGACGTTGACCGAGAGGATGAGCCCGCCCGCCTCCGCGATCGCAGTGCTGATCACGGCCAACGACCCTTTCAAGTAGGGCGCAAGGGCCGTCAGGCGGACACCGCGCTGTTGTCCGCTGAAGACTTCCAGCAAGGCCTTCAGCAGGTCGGTCTCGGTCACGATACCCACAAGCCGCCCTTCTTCCACCACAGGGAGGCACGTGGTCTTGTGCTCCACCATCAGCCGCGCTGCCTCCTCCAGCGGGACATCAGGTTCTACAGGAGGAACTTCTCTGAATCCGGCCTGCTCCACCCGGTGCTGGCGCTTCATAACGCCTGGAGACTCGGCCTCCGAGAGAAACAGCTCCAGCTCCGCGCGCGATACCACACCGAGCACACAGGAATCCGTGTCCACGACAGGCAGATGGCGGAACCTGCCACTTCTGCAAATGGCGATTCCCGCTAGTGGGTCACTGTCCGGTCGGAGCGTGACGGGGTCACGCGTCATGCAATCCCGCACAAACATAGTCCATCTCCCCACTCCAACCGAGTCCGCCTGCTCGCAGAGGAGCCCACTTGACCCTGTTCAGCGCAGCCCATCTGTCCCCTTCCCTCGACACTCGCTGCGCCTGCGGAAGCGAAAAGAAATCGACGCCTAGATTTCCCT
>JASFVD010000140.1:0-6316 GCA_050050015.1 Anaerolineae bacterium
GGGTCCTCCAGCGCCAGGGTGTAGCGAACAAAGTGGCCGGCCTCTGGCTCATAGCGGTGTAACGTGCCATCCCGGGTGACGATCCAGAGCACGTCTCGCTGGTCCGTCTCGCAGCCCACAACGAAGTTATTGCTCAAGCTGTGGTTGTCGCCAGGTTCGTGCCGGTAGACTTCGAACTCGTAACCGTCGTAGCGGTTGAGTCCGTCCTGGGTGCCGAACCACATGAAGCCTTGCGCGTCCTGGGCTATGCAGTTGATCGAGCTCTGGGAAAGACCGTCGTCCAGAGTCAAGCGCCGGAACGTGATGGCGCGGCCGGAGCTTCCCACCGTGGAAGTTGTTCGCGTCTGCGGCGCGCAGTTCTCTTCGGGCTTGCAGCCGTGAGCCTGTCCTGACACGCGGGGCGCTAAGACGGTCTGGTCGACGGACGAGCGAACCGAGGGATGCGACGCCCTGACTTGAGCGTGCGAATGGCGCGTTCCTAGGCCTTCGCCGGTGGCTACGATTAGCACGACAGCGGCGAGCAGACTGAGGGTGAAAGGAGATCGTTCTCGCGATTCCACTCCAACCACCTCGCGGGTAAACACGGGCATTGGAGATGTCTTGGCGCAGTTTCCCTCGGAACGCCGCGTTGTTCCGCTGCCCTGAGATGGGTGCCGGTCGTCTTACTTCCCCGTCTGTCTCAGATGAGTGGAAGGTCAAGAGGTCTCACCTGCCGTCGACCTTCAGTGCGGTCGACAGGACGGCTTACTGGGAAGTCGTGGGTTCCGGCGCAGACTCCGGCCCATTATACCCGCGGGCCGATGGTCAAGCAAGCTGGGTGAAAAGGCTCCGTTTCCCCAGGAGAGGCAGTGTGCGCCGTGTTTCGGTGGCTGGTCGCCCTCACGCCAGCGTCACATGACGGAGAGGAGCGGGGGTTGTGCCCCGCTCCTCTCTGCTGGCCCCTGAGATGCGCGCTCAGTGGGCTTCTACGAACTCGACTGTTGCGGATCAGGTCCCAGGTGCCGGACGGACACCAGCTGCAAATCGAGATCTCGCAGCTTGGCCAGGAGCCCACATAATGCGGATTGATCGGTCACCTCTCCGGTCAGGATCGTCTGGTCGTGCTCTGGGTGCGTCATCTTGAGACCTGCGAACCAGTCCGACCAGTGCTCGTCGATTCGTCCCTTTATGCGTATTTCAACGATTTGCACAAGGTGCCTCCGGGCGATGTGGGGATCCACGCCGGCCGAACTTGAAGCGCCACGTTGAAGTGCCACACGAAACCATGATTATGTCCAGTGGAGTGCCGACATCGGGCCTCGCCTGGAGAAGCTTCGAGTCCTTGGTCATCAGACCGAGGTGCGCTTGGGCCGTGTAGACGCGAGGCTCGTGCTCCGTGGGCATGTCCGCCTCCCACCGGTCTTCGATCCAGGACGCGATCCGCCTGACGGCGGCTGAGATCGCGAAGGTTCTTGACCGGTCCGTCCACATGCAGAACGGCGTGCATTGGCCTGATTGCCTCAATTCTCTCACCTTCTATCCATTTGCGCTGACCGGGACTGCCCTTCCCTTCGCGCTCGACAGGCGGTCCAACTTGGCGCGAGGGATGACGCGCGGCCAGCCCCGCGCGGCTCATTGTAAGCTAGTGTCCCGCTTCGGTGCCAGCCGGCGCCCACTGTCCCCAGGGTCTGACTTCTGGCAACCGCAGCCGTTCAGCCACGTACTTGACCAGAAACATGCCGAGTAGCGTGACGACGAGGCAGACCGGCCCTCGAATGTCCGTGCCGCTCTCGACGGTCGCGGCGCCTGTGACGTGGACCAGGTTGAGCACCGTGTTGTTCAGAAAGTGGGCGATCCAGGGAACCCAAAGGCTGTCGGTTTTGATGTAGAAGTAACCCCACGCAAGGCCCACCAACAGCATGGGCGCGAATTGGAACAGCGTAGCGAGGAGCATCCCCCCGTGCGCTTCGATCTGGCCTGTCTGATACCACTTCAACACCCAGGGGAGATGCCAAAGGCCGAAAAGGAACGCCTGTAGGGCGTTCGCCCGCCAGGGCCGGAGCTTGACCCGAAACAAGCGGATCATCACCCCTCGAAACAGGCCCTCCTCCATGAAGGCGTTGATCACATTGCCGAAGATCATCAACAGGACGAAGAGAAACCCGCCCCGGACCCCCGCTTTCGGATCAATGGCCTCAATGTAAAGAGCCGGTTGGCTGTGAAGGTGGAGAGCAAACTCAGCTCCGTACGCCACGGCCAGCGCGATCACCATAACACCCGCTCCGATGAGCAGGGTAGTGACAAGCCGCCTGGTGTGCAGGCCAATATCGCGCAAGCTTCGCCCTGCCGCCCACACGAATACAACCACGAGCACAAACCCCAGCGTCTTGCTCAGGATGATCTCGCCGAGACGTTCATCTAGCCGGAGGACGAACGTGTCCACCCACTTGAAGAAGAAGGCTATCGCCAGAAGCGCCAGACTCGTCAGAATGGGCCAGTGCAGCGAGATCTGCAGCGCAGACTTGGATCTAGCAGCTGCCTTGTCCAACAGGACTGGGCCTTGCTCTAGATTGGTAGGCATCGGCTGACTCCTTTCTTTCGTGCCCTCTCACGTCTCGAAGCCTTGCGCCCGGTAGTACGCCAGCAATTCGGCCGACGACAAAGCCTGAATTGTCTCCGCACGCTCCATGAGCTGGGCCAACCAATGGTCTTCAGCAAGGATATCCGTTGCCTCTTCCACCGTGAGCCACTTATGCTCGGTGTGTTCCCAGTTCACCCTGATTGCCTCGGGGTCCTCAATCGAGCAGCAGAAATGCACGCCGACCAGCTCATTCTCTGGTCGGGTCTCACCACGGTAGAAATGCACCGTCCCGACGATGAAGTCAATGTGGACTCGAACGTCCAGTTCTTCGCGGACTTCTCGTAGCACGGCATCCGTGAAACCCTCTCCCTGATCTGCCCGCCCAGTGACACACTCCCACCCTCCCGCGGCGAAATCCTTCTCCGCGGTGCGCCTCAAGAGAAGATACTTGCCGTCGACCGAGCTCCAGACAAGAGCTCCCACGCCGGCGAAGAAACGTCCTATCAACGGGTCAGCCTCCTTCTGCGCGCGAAGCCCGCGAGCGGGTTGTCGCAGCCCCAACGGCAGCGATAGCTCGCTGGGCGATCCCCGCTCAGCTTTCTTCGGCTTTCCCGAACAGCTGCTGCTCCTCAACCCACGGCCTCACCACCGGGTACGCGCCGAGGACAATGAGGAGGATCGGCCCCTCCAGGTTGTGCGTCCCCAGCACCTGGAGCAAGCCGCTTATCAGCGACACGACACCCAGGAAAGTTGTGAAGCTGCTCATCTTGATGCCGCAGAAGTATCGGGCCACGTTCAGCCCCAACATGATGGCGCCAACCCCGATCGATCAGAAGCCCTTTGGCACGATGTCCCCTGGCACCAGGGCGAACCCGCCCAGCATGATGAGGAAGCATCCCCAGCCGATCGTCTCCAGGCGCTTGTTTAATACCACCTTCTCTTCATCAACCGTTCTCGGCTCTGCCGGGCGAGGGCTCTCCTGCTCACCCCTTCCAGCGGTGACCAGCAACACGATGCCCAGCACGCCCAGGATGACGGGAGGCACCCAGGGCATATTCCTGTCCTCAACCATGAACATGACCCTATCAGCAGGCAGAGAAACGTTGGTCACTGCCAGCACGCCGGCCAAGGCAACACAAACAGGCCCCCAGATCAGTCGCGACGTGCTCATCCTTATCTCCTTCCGCTCCAAGAGTCAGTCCTCTTCGATTTCGATCATGGCCGTCATGCCCCATCGCAGCTGGGACAACGATTCCCGTAGCCCGACAATGATGGGGTAGGTCACGTCGCCGTGATGGTCGACTGCCTGCAGATCTATCCGCGTCACATGGCCCTCCAGCGCGACATCTGGAAGCGCGTCCACCTTCACAAGGACTCCTTGGCCTTCCCTTACACCTGCCACGTCCAGCTCTGTCAGGTCAGACGTTCGGACCTGCAGTTGATCCAATGTCGCCAGCACGACGAGGACGTCACCTGGACCTGCTGTCTCGCCGATGTCTACATTGACCTTGGTGACGGTCCCGGCAAAGGGTGCTCGGATCTCCGTGTCCTTGAGTGCCGCCGTGGCAGTCTCCAGGGCGGCTTTGGCCTGTCGAATCAGCACCTCCGTCACAGCTATCTCCTCCGGTCTGACGCCTGCATGCAACAACTCAAGTTGAGCTTGGGACAGGTCTTTCTGTGCAGAGGCAAGCTCCACGCCCGCCTCGGCAGCCCGAATCCGGGCATAGCCGATCTCGGTCGCCGCGTCCAGTCTGGACTCCGCCGCGGTCAGTGCCTCGCTGGCGGCGTAGAGCTCGTAGTCGACTCGCCGCCTCGCGTCCTGGTCGTTCTTCTTGTCGTCGCCGTAGACATCGTCGCGTCGGTTTAGCGCCAGCAGTCGCTCCGTCTCGGCGTTCGCCAACTGAGCGCGTGCCGCGGCAATCTCAGTCTCCACGGCTCCGCCGGCGAGCTGGCCTCGCTGAGCCTCGGCCCGGACGACCCTGGCCTTGGCGTCCGCCAGCTCTGCCTCAGCCGCTGCGATCTCCTCCGGGCGAGGGCCGGCCGTAACCCGCGCCAGCTGAGCCTTGGCCAGCGCCAGCGCCGCCTCCGCCTCCTGCACGAGGAGTCGCTGGTCGCTGGTGTCTAGTTGAACGAGCAAGTCACCCTGGGCGACGGTCTGCCCCTCCCTTGCCAACACATCGGTGACCGTGCCATTGGTCGTTGCTCGCAGTTCGCTCCAGCGCACCGGTTCAATGACGGCTTCGGCAATCACATTGCGGTCCGTCTCCCGCGAGAGGGTGGATGCCGTCTCGTCCGGTGTGGGTTCGGGCAGCGCGAGCTGACTGCAGCCTGCAAGCAGCAAGGCCCCTGTCACCAGCAAGTATGTCCACCTCTTCATGGCGATTCTCCTAGCTGAAACCTCTGACCCTTTCCGCGACCGATGTTCTGGCACTGTCCCAATTCCTAGTCGACGTCGATCTCCGCTAGCGCCGACATGCCCCATCGGAGGCCGGCTATGCCCTCTTTCAGTTCGATGGTCACCGGATAGGTCACGTCACCCTGGGCGTTCACACTCTGGTCGTCGATCCGCACTACTGTGCCCCTCAGCTGTGCGTCCGGTAGTCCGTCAACGGTAATCACCACGGCTTGCCCTTCGGCGACGCGGGCCACGTCCAGCTCTGTCAGGTCCGTGGTGCGTGCCTGGAGATGATCCAGCGTCGCCACCACCACGACGACGGCTCCGGGCGCTGTCACATCTTCCAGATCGACGTTCACCGCTGCAGCAACCCCGTCAAAGGGTCCCCGGATGTCGAAGTCTTCCAGGGCCGCCTTGGCCGCCGCCAGCCGGGCCTTGGCCTGCGTCACTGTTGCCTCGGCCACACGAACATCCTCAGCCCTGCTTCCCGCTCGCGCCAGGTCCAGTGTGGCACGAGCGATGTCCTGCTGCGCCAGCGCCGAAGCTATGGCCGCTTCGGTCTCTCGCAGCTTAGCCCCGGCCCCGCTGTGGGCGGCTCTCAATCGCGTCTCCGCGACCGTCAGCGAGCTGCCGGCGGTCAAGAGCGCGGCGCGCGCTTCTTCCTCGTATCGTCCGAGAGCTGGGCATATCTTCTGCGTGCTATCATCGGGTAGCACGATCTCGAAGCACTCCATCGTATCATCGTGCAGGATCTCAGCCTTGGCCTGATTCGCCTGCGCAGCTGCCACTTGCGCCCGCGCTCCGGCGATCTCGACCTGGGCCGTACCAGCGGCGACTTCGTCCCGTAGGGCTAACGTCTGGCTGACGACGGCGCACGCCACCTCCAACCCGGCCTCCGCGACACGAATCTCCTCTGGTCGCGGCTGGGCCTCCACGAGAGCCAGTTGGGCCTCCGCAAGCGCCAGGGCCAGCTCGGCCTCTCGCACCGTCAGCTCAGCGTCCGTTGCGTCGAACCTCACCAAGAGATCGCCCTCGGCGACCGAGTCTCCCTCATCCACAGTCACCTCGACGACCTTGCCTCCGGGGACAAAGCGCAGTTCGCTCCAGCGCGCCGGCTCGATGACCGCCTCTGCGACTACGTTGCTGTCGTCCTGCGAGACCACCGGCACCTCGTCGGTTGGCGCGGACTCGCCGACGCCAACCGGCGCCGTGCAACCGGTCAACAGAACCCCAGCTATGAGTATCAGGGGAAACCGTCCCGTCGTGTCGCGCTCGTTCATCAAGCCCTCCTCGTGTGGCTAGCCCCCGCGGGAAAAGCACTCCTCGACAATGTCCCGGCGGGGATGGTTGCAGTGGTTTGG
>JASFVD010000141.1:0-6281 GCA_050050015.1 Anaerolineae bacterium
CAGCGTCGGCAGGCTACCCCTGTTCAGCCTGTCTACGGGGCGCGTTCGGTGGGTCATTAGGACTTATTATCATTTGAGTTGACACGATGATCGCACGGTTTCTGCAGCAGACACCTGTGCCAGAAGGATAGCAGGTCGCCGGAGAAGGCCAGATGCCATGAAGGATGAGCCCAGCGTTGGGGCAGCATCCGCCGCGTTGCCGCTTGTGGTGAGGATGAGTGGCTGGGAGGCGCACCCAATTGAGGCTCGACACTTAGCTTCCTTGACCTCCCAGATGCATTGTACCCGCCGGTAGACTAGGGACTGGTATGACTGAGTCAGGGTTGCTCCTGGAGGGAATCGGTCTCCTTCTAAGCTAGCCGCTCTGTGATGCCCTTCACCAGTTGAGCGAGCGCATGGTCGCCAACAACCGTGGCTTCACTGCCATGTAGAGACGGTACGCCGTGACCAGGACTCGGTAGTCCCAGGCGCCGATGTGCTCCACGAACTGCCCGCCAAACCCCTTCTTGAATCGATAGACCCCCCACATAGGATCGGATTGATCGGTCTCGTCCGGAGCGCCCCACATATCGTAGGCCGTGCAGCCGTGTTCCTTGGCCCACTGCATCGCCTCCCACTGCAGCAAGTTGTTAGGCATCTTGTCTCGGTGGGTATTGCGGGAAGCTCCGTACATGTAGATCGCCCGTCCCCCGAAGCAGTAGATGATGACCATCGCAACCGGTTGGCCCTCCACTTCGGCGATCAGGGGCCGTGCCAGTCCCTTCTTGATGAATGAGCCCCAGGCGTCATGATAATAGGCCTCGGGCCGGATGACGAAGTCGGCCCGATCTGCCGTCTCATCGTACATGTCGTACAAGAGTGGCAGGTCATCCTCGGTGCCGTGGCGCACGGTCACGCCTTTCCGCTTCGCCAGCCGGACGTTGTAGCGCCACTTGGACTTCATCCCCATCAGGAGATCATCCACGCTAGGTTGGAGATCCAGCAAGATTGTGTTGCGGAACTGTATTTCTTCCTTCGAGCGGGTCCAGCCACGGCGGTGCAGGCAGGCCAACACGCCCTTGCCAGTGGTCGTGCCGGGTCTTACGTCTGGGTCGATCTTGATGAACAGCGCTCGCTTCTCTTGTGCGCGAGCCTCAAGCCAGCCCAGGACGCCATCGAGAAGGCCGGCGTTGGCGTAGTCGAGCGTGGGGCCTTTGGGCACGTACATCACGCGGAGTGGGAGGTAGCCTACACGGCGGGTGAGCACCGAGGCCGCCGCGCGGAGCTTGCCTGACTGTGGGTCTACCCACAGATAGCGCGACGGCCTCCATCCGTAGCGCGATTTGAACGCGCCCCATTCCCAGGACTGGAGGAGGTGCGGAGAAGGGAGCTCGAGCAGCGCCTCATCCCATACCGTCTCTGACTCAACCTGCCTGATCTCAAGGTTGCCTATTCTGAGGCCCACAGTCGATTCCGCAGGGCAAGCCCCGCCTTGTAGAGCTGATAGCGAATAGGTGCATAAACGCGATCCCATGCCCCCACGGTACGGACTACTTCGCCTCCGAAACCGCGTTTGAAACGATAGACTCCCCACAACCCATCGCTTCGCTCCGTGAATTGGTCCTCCAGTGTCTCCCGATCCTCGTCCGGGATGCCCCACATGTCATAGGTTACGCATCCCTGGGACTTGGCCCAGCGCATGGCCTCCCACTGGAGCAGATACGTGGGCATCTTCTTGCGATGGGCGCTGATGGAAGCCCCGTAGAAGTACCAGGATCGCGGAGGCAGAGCGAAGACCATCAAGCCGGCGACAGCCTCGCCGTCCACCTCGGCCAGGAGGAGCCGCGCCAGCTCACGGGGAGCGAAGAATCGATAGGCGGCCTGGTAGTATGCCGGAGGGTGGATTCCGAAATCTGCCCGGTCTGCGGTCGCGGCCAGAAGGTCGTTGAAGGTCGGAACGTCCTCGGCACTGCCCTCTCTCACGGTCACACCTTTTCGACCAGCCAGACGGATGTTGTATCGCGTCTTCGATTTCATCGCCATGAGGATCTCGTCTTCCTCTGGTGCGATATCGACCACGAGAGTGCGCCGCGGCTGGACGGCGCTGAACGGAGCACGTCGGAAGCCAAGCGAGCGGAGAATCTCTCGCCGGGTCGGCTCATCCTCGAGGTTGGGTTCAACGGTGAGGACAACAGCGCCCTGTGCCCGGCAGGCTCGATCGAGTGCAGCCATGAGCTGCCTACACTCCTCTTGGCTCGACCAGTCTACCAGAGGGCCCTTGGGCACGTACGCCAGCTGGCCGACGCCCGCCGGAAGGGGACGAAACAGGACTTGGGCGCCAGCCGCGAGGTCGTCCTCGCGCATCAATCCCACGCGTGTGTCGGACCACCCATATTGAGACTTGAGGCCGGCCCAAGGACTGGTCTGCAGGACGTGACCATCGCGCCGCTCTGCGACGAAGCCGTCCCAGATTTCAGGTTCGACGGAAAAGGCGACTTTCAAAGTGCTGATGTTGGTATCTCCTTCTTGTGGTGGCGTTGGATCGTGGACGGCTACTTCCTAGTCCAGCCAGCGTTGACTGCGAGCGAGCACGAACCACGCGACCCGTTCCGCGGCGTATTCGTCCGCGGGGAACCCAGGCTGTCGCCGGGGTAGTCCGTGCGCCCCTAGCGCTCGGCTACGATGAGCAAACCGCCACCCGTTTCTCCGGCGTCCACGTCCATCTCGTAGTAGGGCCGCCAGCGATTGCTGAGGTGCTTCACGATGAGGTGGCGGAGGAGGCGTTGGTACCCTAGCTGACGGAGACGGGGCGAGACCAGCAGATTCCAAGCCGATCTTCGCTCCCCGATGCCATAGCGGCTGTTCATCCGGTCCCAGAAGCGCTCAACCTTTTCCGGAACGTAGTACCTGGTACTGAGCACCGTCAGGCCCGCTGCCGACAGCAATCGCCGCCATTCGTCCGGTGTATGGTAGTGGAGATGCTCAAGACGTTCATCGACGCCGGCGGCGTATGCCTCGGCGCCTGCGGGATCTCCTTCCGCCATACGTCTGGCGTAGCCGTCGAGAAGTCGTCGGAAGGCGTCCGACGGCACGGTGAAGATGAACCGCCCTTTCGCCTGAAGGACGCGCGCCACCTCGTGGAGTACCGATGCCACATCGGCGATGTGCTCCAGGACCGAGTTGCTGAATACGGTGGCAAAGCTTTCCGCGTGGTATGGCAGCGCGTCGCCGCAGGCCCGATCAACGTGGTCGTAGGCGGTCGATGCCGCTGCTTGACGCAGCTGGCCTTCCCATGGGTCGAGGCCGACGTCGATCCCTCCCGCGCTGCCGAACAGGATCCGCCCGATCAGGCCGTCGCCACAGCCGAGGTCCAGCAGCGGCCGTCTCGAGCCCTGGCACACGTCGTGTGCAGCGCGCAGCTCTATTGCACGCCACAGGGCCACGGGTGGAGCGAACCAACAAGCCTCCAACAGCTCAACGAGGTAATCTTGAGTCATGCCTGATTGAGGAGTGAGTATACCGCAGCCCAGGTGCGGTGTCAAAGGTCGAGACTTGTGGTAGAATAGGGGGGTCTACGGGGAAGCTAGGAGGTCTCATGCGTCTTCTCGTCACTGGCGGCGCTGGATTCCTCGGCGCTGCGCTCTCCAACAGGTTGTGTGAAGGCGGTCATCAGGTGCGTGTCATCGATGACCTGAGTGCTGGCGATCCAAGTCGACTGCACGATGAGGTGCTCTTCACGCGGGGTGATGTGTCTGACCGGCCCAAGCTGTGGACCTTGCTCCAGGACGTGGACTGCGCCTATCATCTGGCGGCCCGGGTTCAGGTCAGCGAGTCGATTCTCTATCCGCGGCAGTACAATGAGGTCAACGTGGGCGGCACCGTCAGCGTGATGGAGGCTATGCGAGACGCAGGCGTTCAGCGCGTGGTGCTCACCTCCTCCGGCGCTGTCTATGGCGAACAAGCCGAGCAACCTGTGCGGGAGGAGTTGGCTCCCAATCCACAGTCACCGTACGCGGTGAGCAAGCTGGCGGCGGAGCATTACGTGCGCACGATTGGCGCCCTCTGGGGAATTGAGACCGTGATTCTTCGCGTCTTCAACGCCTACGGTCCGGGCCAGCGGCTGCCTCCCTCTCATCCGCCTGTCGTGCCGCGTTTCCTGCAGCAAGCTCGGCGTGGTGGATCGCTGGTCATCTTCGGCGGTGGGGGACAGACACGAGACTTCGTGTACGTCGACGACGCGGTCGCGGCGCTGATTGCGGCATCCACGGCTCCCGATGTGGACCGGCGCATTGTCAACGTGGGCAGCGGGCGCGATACCACGATCAACGAACTGGCCTCTCTCGTTGCCGACGTGGTTGGCAAGGAGGCGGAGGTGCTTCACAGCCCGGCCGAAAGTGGAGGCGTTGCCCGACTCTGTGCCGACATCTCCGCTGCCCGCCGCCTGCTGGGCTATGAACCCAAGATCGACCTGCGAAAGGGGTTGCGCCTCACTCTGGACCGAGACCCGCGGTTCCAGACGTAGCCCATGCGTTTGACCCGAAGCTTCTTCGCGCGGGACACTCTTAGCGTGGCACGTGATCTCCTGGGAACGCGCCTAGTGCGCGTACTGGCCGGCGAGCGTCTCTCTGGCAGGATTGTTGAGACTGAGGCCTACGTGGGGGAGAGCGACGATGCATCGCACGCCAGTCCTGGCCCCACGGAGCGCAACGCCTCCATGTATGGGCCGCCTGGCCACGCTTACGTCTATCTCATCTACGGGATGTACCACTGTTTCAACATCGTGACAGAACGCGGAGGATTGCCGGCGGCCGTGTTGGTTCGTGCCCTAGAGCCGCTAGAGGGGCTAGATGTGATGAGCCGGCAGCGCGGACCTGTCGCGGCTAATGACGTCACGAAGCTGACCAGCGGGCCGGGACGGCTATGTCAGGCGTTGGTCATCGACCGCAGCCACGATGGTGTCGATCTCTGTGCCCGGGAGGCGTCGCTCTTCCTTGAGGAGGACGAAGCGGTGCCCTGTGGTGCAGTAATCAGGGGCCCACGAGTCAATGTGCGCGGAGATGAGACAGCTGTCAGCGTCCCATGGCGGTTCTACATAAGGGGGAACCCCCATGTATCGTGTTGACACAAGAGGCAGATTTAGTTTCTTCGTGGCATGTCCTGTGCTATAATACGCCCCAACATGGAAGACCAACACCGCGTGGACGACGAGAGGATCACCATCAAAGGCATTCGCCAGGGTCTGCTGGTTACGCTCGGTCAGGGCCCATGGGGGCAGTTGCTGCAGGCGCTGGATGCCCGTCTTGGTGAGAGTCCGGCCTTCTTTCGTGGCGGTCGCGTGGCTCTTGACGTCCGGGACCGAGAGCTAGTGCACGAACAGATCGAGGAGGCGCGCTCGGTGGCAGCACGCCAACAGGTCGAGATGTGGGCTCTGCTCAGCACCAACGCCGCCACGCAGGCGATCGCACGAGAATCGGGGCTGGTGATCGATCTGGGCACCGCTAGTGGGCCTGAGCACGAGAGGGATAAGGAGAAAGATCCTTCCGGCGAAGCCATCGTGGTCCGGCGCACGCTTCGGTCGGGACAGACGGTACGGCGCCCCGGTCACATCGTGATAATCGGCGACGTTAATCCTGGCGCGGAGGTCGTGGCGGGAGGAGACATTGTGGTATGGGGCAGGGCACGCGGGCTGGTTCACGCGGGTGCGCTGGGCAGCAAGGATGCCGTCATCTGCGCCCTTGATCTGGCTCCGACGCAGCTTCGCATCGGGAGCTGCATAGCGCGCTCGCCGGAAGAGCGGCGGGACCGACCCGTGCCGGAGAAGGCGTCAGTCCGTGACGGGCAGATCGTGGCAGTTCCGTGGCCTGGCGAATGAGGCTCAGCGAGTGGGAGGTTGCGTGGAGGGAAAGCAGACCGAAGCGAGAGTGGTGACCATCACGTCGGGAAAGGGTGGGGTAGGCAAGACGACACTCACGGCCAACCTGGGTGCTGCCTTGGCTATGCAGGGGCAGCGAGTCGTCGTAGTGGATGCCGACGTTGGGCTCCGGAACCTGGACGTGATGTTGGGGCTTGAGAATCGTATCGTGTACGATTTGGTGGATGTTGTTGAGGAGCGGTGCTGCCTGCGGCAGGCTGTCGTGAAGCACAAGCAGCTCTCAAGCCTCTTCCTGCTCCCCGCGGCACAGACTCGTGACAAGACCGCCGTTGACGTGGATGACATGCTTCACGTTTGCGACGAACTCAAGGAGGAGCACGACATCATTCTCATCGATTCACCCGCGGGAATCGAGCGTGGGTTCCAGTAT
>JASFVD010000142.1:0-6205 GCA_050050015.1 Anaerolineae bacterium
GCCGGCGTCGCCGACCAGCCAGCAGTCGATCCATGGTTGCGGGACTGACTCGCTTCAGCTTCTGGTAGCATTCAGAGCTGACTTGGAGGAAGCCCGATTCGTAGAGGCCCTGCAACTCGGCATCGAGTGCTTTGCGCAGTCGCTTGGAATTGATGTGATCGAACAACTGCGACAGAACAAGCAGGGCCCTGGCCTCCTCAGGGCCGTATGGGGCTCGCCGTGGACGTTTGATGGGCCCTTGGGACCGTTGCCGTCGACGGTTCAGTAACGCAATGGCATACTTGCGATGATAGCCCGTGGTCTTCACGAACTCATCCAGGATGGTGCTTCGTTCCCTTTTGCTCGCCTTGCGATACCGCTCCTTGAGCAGTGTGAGGTACTTCTCGTCTGTTCGACCCATTAAGAACGCTCCTCTCTGGTAAGATCTACTCGTGAGTAAACGAATACCCTAGGGTAAGATTCTTAGTGAGTCAATTCGGGCTCTTTACACCCCCTTAGAATCGTGATATACTGGTGACGGCAGGGCGGGGCTTCGGTGGTGCTTCTGCATTGTGTCGAGTATGCCTATCGTTGCATGGATAGCGAACGAGAACTGCGGGCACAAGTCGACCACTGGGCGGAATGGATCGAATCGCGAGGCCTGTCGTCGGTAGCGCTGCCTCTTCTCGACGTAGGCGACACCTTTGCATTCCTTGTTGCTCAGGCTCTCCTTGTTGCGGAGCCATTTGTGCAGGACTTGCCCGACGGGGGACTTGAGCAGGCCAAGCATTTGGTGCGCAGTCCAGGCCTGCGGAGACAGCTGAAGGATCGACTACTCAGCAGGAACTCCGGCCATGAATGATTTGCTCAATCCAACGGCGTGGGCCGTTCTGTCTCTTGTCCTCAGCGCGGTCGTCCTGGCAGGGTTGACCATCCTCCAACGGCGGCGAGAGATGCCGGTCCACATACGGGAGATTGCAGCCTTCAGAGACCTCCGGGACGAGCTTGGGCGCGCGGCCGAGAGCGGAAAGCCTCTCCACATCGCTCTTGGAAGCGGTGCGGTTGGCACAGTGGATACTATCTCGTCTCTGGCCGGTCTTCAGGCGCTGGAGGGACTTGTCGACGCGGCCGTGTCATACGATGCCGCACCGGTCATCACGGTTGGTGATCCCACACTGGTGCCATTAGCGCAGGACGTGCTGCGGCGGGCCTACGAGCGGCGAGAGGTTCCCAAGCTGTATAGACCTAGCCAGGTTCGCTTAGTCGCACCATCCTCCCTCACGTACGGGGCTGGAGCCCTTCCGGTGGGGGCTCCTGAGGACGTAACAGCCAGCGTTATGATGGGCTCCTTCGGCGCCGAAGCGTCGTTCATCGCGGAGGCCAGCAATCGGCGCGGAGCTCCCAACATCGCCGCGGTCGACGCTGCACCAGGAATCGGGGCGTTGTACGTTGCCACCGACCGTCTGGCCGTGGGCGAGGAATTGTATGCCGTTGGGGCCCAACTGACAAAGCAGGAGAAACTCGTGAACAGCCTAATCGCGGAGGACATCCTCCGGGGCCTTCTGGCACTGGCCATCGTCGGGGCAGCGATTCTGGCGCTTGTCGGGATCTGACGCAAGTGGCGACCGATTCACACCTAGGCTAAAGAGACAGGGCGCAAGGTATGAGACGCATCGTTAGGATGTGGATGCCCGTCTTCATCGCCACCAGCAGTGGCCTCTTGACTCTTGCCGGTTACCTGTTTCCGGGCACAAAATGGTCAGGCTACCGCGATCAGCTTGTCGAGTGGGCCGTCATTATCGGCGCTTTCGCACTTATCTACGGCGCATCCAACATCCTTCGCGTGCATGGCGAGCGCATCCTCAGATCCGACACGGGTTGGGTGTACAGTCTGTCGTTACTGGTCACCGCCTCTCTGTTCTGGATTCCGCCTCTCCTCGGCGGGCCGTCCGGTGCGATGACCCAGGCGCTCCTGAAGTACGTCATCACCCCACTGGGTGCTTCGCTTGCCGCCCTTCTGGTTCTCACCTTGACGCTGTCCGCGGTTCGAATGCTCAGGTATCGACGGGAGCTGTCCTCGCTGCTGTTCATAGGCGTTGTAGCTCTCTCCCTGCTCGGTGCGACCCCGCTGCTGGGCCTCGAATGGTTGAGTGACGTTCGTGAGTGGCTGATCCGAGTCCCGGGGATGGCGGGGTTTCGCGGCCTACTCCTAGGGGTGGCGCTAGGCACAGTGATTACCGGACTGAGGGTCCTAATGGGCCAGGATCGTCCGCATAGCGAGCTCTGACGGTGGTCCGATGATCTGCTGTCCGAACTGCGGAGCGACGAATCGAGAGGGGAGCCGCCTCTGCGAGGAATGCGGTGAGGTGTTGGTGAGCTCCGGCACGCGCTGCCCGATGTGTGACACCCTTAACTCCGTCGGAACAACATACTGCCAGGAATGCAACGCTCGCCTCGTTCCGATGTCGGGGGCGCCTGGCGAAGAGAAACGAGGCGACACCAAAGAGACAGTCCAGGGCACCGCTCTGCCGCCCCTTCCACCGGAACAGCCTGAATCGGAAGTACTCGAGCATGCCGCCCAGGACGGGGAACTGGACGATTCCCATCCCGACGACTGGATCGCTGAGCTTCGAGGGGCGGCGATCCACGATCCGGAAGATGTTCAGCCTCACGATGAGGGCAAAGGTGACGAAGAGCCTCTCGGAGGGATCGCGGACCAGGCAAGCGGTATGGGCCCCGTTCGCGAGGACACAGAACGTCCGATGAGCACAGCAGGTCCCCCCGCTGAGCAGCCACCATCAGATGAGGAGGCAGCCCAGGGAGAATCTTCGTCGGGCAAGCCCCGGGCCGACTCGGCGCCTGCGGACGAGACAGCTTGGCCGCGTCCCGCAGAGGATGCCGCCAGATCGGATACAGAGGTGACTCCGCCATCGGAGATGAACAGGTCGTGGGAGCCGGACGACGTCCCAGGCTGGCTGCGAGGCATCGGCCCAGACGCTGATGAGCCATCTCCGCTCCCCGCTGGTCAGCTGCGGACTTCTGAGGAGTCTCCCGACGGGGAGACAGATGCAAGCCAGTCTCCAGCCGAGACATCTGCTTCTGAAGAGGCTCCCCAGCGGCTTAATGGGATGGACTCGCGGACCACGCGGGAAACGTCGCCGTCACGGCCCAGCCCTGTCGAGGAACTCGAGTCCGCTGACGAAGAACAAGCGATGATCGAGTTTCCCGAATGGCTGAAGGAGGCTCCAGCCAGCGAGCCCCCACGTTCACTGGAGGAACGTGAAGAAGAAGCTGATGCCGAACGCAAGATAGAGCCTGACGCGGACGAAGGGCCGTCACCTTCCCCTGACTCCACCAGGTTGGACACGGAGATCGGGATGGAGGCGGCCGCATCCACTCGGATATCCGCTGAGTCCGTGGAGATCCCTGGGTGGGCCCAGGAAACCGCAGACTGGACGAAGGACGAGCCCTCGGCAGATGAGCAACCCGGTGAGACAGAGGCTGACGACAAGACAGATGAAGTCACTTCCGTGGAGATACGTTATCAAACCGAGGTTCTTCCCAGCTGGGTTCAGGACGTTGAGACCAGAGCGGAAGAGTACTCACCAGATGAAGAGATGTCGCCCCAAACTGCGGGTGCTCCTGAAAGGATAGAAGCCCCCTCTTGGCTGAGCGATCTGCTGGCGCCAGCTCCTGCGGAAGGAAGTGAACCCTCACCGCTCCCGGCGGAACCAGGCTTTTCCGAAGAGGGGTGGGATGAGAACCTTCAGCGCGCAGATATTCCCGATTGGCTTCTAGGACTGAGACCTGGACACGAGGACCAAGGAGCCGTCGTCCGTGGACCGGTGGAGAGCGAGGGGCTGCTACGGGGACTACGAGGGGTCATCCCGGGTTCGACGGTCAGCACAGCACCGACCAGCGTCCCAGACTTCTCTACGCCCGAGACCAGCGAGGCAAGCCTGGCCCGGGCGGAGCTCCTCCAGAGCCTACTGGGTCAACCGGCCGCAGGACCGCGCTCCGAGACGCGAGAGGCAGCTGATGCCGCAAGCCTAGTTGAACGCTGGTTGGTGGCGGGGCTCCTCGTTTTGACGGTGGTAAGCCGGTTGGTCGTCCTAGCAACAGCACCTCAAGCACCAAGGCTTACGCAGCCACTGCCTAGTCCAGCAGCCAGGAGCCTCCATGGTGTCGTCGATGGCCTGGGCGTCGGCGACCAAGTCTTGGTCGCCTTTGACTATGGTCCGACGGAGGTTGATGAGCTCAACGCTGCAGTGCATCCAGTCCTGGAACACGTGCTTGATCGTGGGGCAACGATCTCCATCGTTAGCACACGCCCTGACGGACTGGTACTCGCGGAGGCGATGATGTCCCTCGTCGCTGATACCCAGGATCGATACACTATCGCCGGCTACCGTCCGGGGGCGGCGGCCGGAGTGTCTCAGTTGTTGGCGGCCACGGATACAACACCCGCGCTGCTTCTCATATTGACGGGCCGGGCAATGCCCCTCCGCCTCTGGATCGAGCAGGCGAGCGCACGATACGGAGAGCAGCTCCCGGTGGCCGCTGTTGGCAGTGCCTCCCTCGAACCGGTCGCAAGCCCATATCTTGACGCGAGTGCCGGGCAGTTGGTCGGGGCTATCCACGGCCTCAAGGGGGCGGCTTCCTACGAGACGATCCGCGGAGCCCCTGGTGAGGCGGCACAGCGTCTGGACGTGTTGGCGGCTGGCCACATGGCAGTGGCGGTGCTCATCATCATTGGCTCCGCTGTCCACGCCGTTGGCCTGACCGAGAGGAAAGAGACGTGATGTCTGAACTTGTGGGGCCTGTCATAGGAGCGGTCCTTTCCCTTCTGGTCCTGAGCTATCTGATAGGGGACAATCCACTCTATCGGATGGCGCTGCACGTCTTTGTCGGCGCGCTCACTGGCTATTCGCTGGGCGTCGTCTTGCGCGAGGTCCTTGGGAAGATGGTCTTGCAGCAGCTTCTCGATGAGCCCTCCACTGTCCTGGTGCCCCTGATCTTAGGCCTCCTGGTGGTGTCAAAAGGATTCCCCAAGCGAGCATACATGGGCAACTTCCCCGTCGCCTACCTCGTCGGAGTTGGAACGGCCGTTGCGCTCGGTGGTGCACTACTCGGTACGCTGGTCCCGCAGGTATTAGCATCAGGTCAAGCGCTTGGCACAGCCTCATCAGAGACCCTGCGTCTCGGGGTACTGGACGGCATCATGATCGTGTTGGGGACGGTGTGCACACTGCTCGCCTTCACATTCGCTCAGCCTGGACGCCGAGGCGACACCCACGACTGGAAAAGGGTCTTGGATGGGGTCGCTCAGGTCGGGCGTGTGTTTCTCATCATTGCCTACGGTCTGGCGTTTTCTGGGGCAATCACAGCGTCACTCTCCATGTTCATAGGTCGCCTTCAGTACATCGTCGACTCAGCTCTCCGAGCGATGGGACTCTAACGAGAACAGATATGGCAGCAGACGAGGGTATCGGCTCCATTCTGGTCGTCGACTGCGGTGCCGTCATGACCAAAGCTGTGTTTCTCGATCGAGTCGATGGAATGTATCGTTTCGTGGCGTCTGGAGAAGCGCCTACGAGATGTGGATCCTCGGGCACCGATGTCGCCGAGGCGGTACGCCGCGCGGCTGCCAGGATAGCAGGCGTGACACGCCGACAGATCTTCGACGAGGACGGGGCACTAATCTCCCCTGCGGCGTCGAATGGGCGCGGCGTAGACGCTTTCACGGCGACGGTGAGTGCAGGAGAACCACTGCGGGTCCTCGTGAGTGGCCTGGTGGGAGACTTGAGCGTCGCAAGCGCAAGACGGGCGGCTATGGGCACCTACTCCCTTGTGGAAGTTATCCCGAACGGCGATCAAGGACGCGTACCAACTCACGAGGAGCGAGTTCGGGCAATCCTTGTGTCTGATCCGGACACCGTGTGTCTTGCCGGGGGCACGGATGGCGGCGCTGAGAGACCTGTTCTTCAGAGTGTGCGAGCCGCGACGCTGGCATGCTCAATGATGGAGAGAGACCGACGTCCGATTCTCCTCTACGCAGGTAACACGAGCTTGCGCCGGGAAGTTGCAGCAATCGTGGGAGAGGAAGCCGAACTGCGGGTCGTCGACAACGTCCGTCCCACGCTTGAGCATGAGCGTATCCACGACGCACAGCGCGAGCTCCAGCGATTGTTCAAACAAGACAAGATGGACACGCTCCCGGGGATGG
>JASFVD010000143.1:0-6105 GCA_050050015.1 Anaerolineae bacterium
GTCGAGCCGTCCGGGGGATAGCACGCTGACCGACGGAGGCTGGCACTCTGCGGGAAGTGAGAACGGCAGGCCAGCGGTTGGGTCGTCTGCGAGCACGAGGCCGTCCAGGCGGGGATACCGGCCGAAGCAGGCAACCGGCTCGAAGCCTAGGTCTGCCTTGAAGAGACGCTCGTAGGTGCGAGCGGTGCGCGGGAACCGGGCCGGCCATCGCGCCAGCGACCCGTAGCCCCGTCGACTGGCGATCACCAGGTAGTCGGCCTCCTCCAGAGCGCCGTCGATGGCAGCCCACTTCTGCGGCGTCTCCACGTCAAACACGGGCAGCTCCACCACCTTGTAGTCCTCGGCGTCGAGGGGCAGCGGATGATCCCACGCTTCCACGGCGATGGTGCTCCGTTCCCCAACGTGGTCATAGAACCACTCCGAGGCCGTCAGCCACGGATGGGGAGCGCTGTACATTGTCGCCAGCCCGAGACAGCGGAGCAGGAGGGGTCCAACGAGGATGAGTGACGACACGGGCAGCACCGCGCGCCGCAAGCGTGCCAGGGCGCCGACCAGGGAAGCAGCGTAGATGGCCAGAACCGGGAGAATGGGCAGTAGGTAGCGAGGAAACTTCACGTAGAGCCCTCCGACGAAGGCGAAGAAGGGAATCACCCACGCCAACAACAGCCACTCCTCAGGGCCTGGCGGCTGCCTGACGGCTCCGACCACCGCCGTTAGCAGCCCTCCCAGGGCACACAGGCCCAGTACCCACCCCATGCCCCAGCGCAGCTGCTGCATCACCGGGTAGACGTAAGGGAGTGTCATGTGGTACTGGATCGTGTAGGGCACGTCCCAGCTGCCCCGCAGAATGGCAGCCTGGCTGGCCAGGTTCCTCAGGAAGGTTGGCCCCTCGATCAGGGCGTAGGGGCTGGTGACAAGGAAGGACACGAGGACTGCCGCTCCGCACCGCAGTGCAGCTCGCCAACGCCCGCCCGACGACGACAAGGCAAAGCCGAGGGGAACCACCAGGATGGCGCCGATTGCCTTCGTGCCCACAGCCATCCCCGCTGCCACGCCCGCTAGCCACAGGTCGAGCGTGCGTTCATCTCGCGTGAAGCGAGCGACGAAGAGCAGGGCAGCCAAGGCGAGAGAGGCCAGCAGGGCATCCGGCGTGTAGAAGCGTGCCTGCTGCACGTGGGCAGGCATGAGGGCCACAAGCGTCGCCCCGAGCAGCCCGACGCGCGCGTCAAACACGTGCCGACCTAGTAGGAACGTCATAACCACCGTCCCTAGGTCGAACGTAGCCGAGATCGCCCGACCGAGAAGCAGTGGATCCAACGACGGCACCAGGGCCTGTACCAGGGCCAGCAGGTACAGCGGCAGGTGGCCGTACGCGAGGTCCGGCGCCGCCTGGAAAGGGTTCAGACCGTCGGCCAGCGATAGTCGGCTGGCGACGTCGACAATGTATCGCTCGTCGGGGTGGGCGCCGATGTGCTGATCCCAGTCGAGGCCGTAGAAGCGAAACGCCGCTGCCGCGAGGAGGATGGCGAGCACCAGCACCGTGGACGTCCGCGTCATGGCCGACCCGAGCCCCGAGAGCCTAGTCCGTATCCGCCGTCCGCCAAGTCACGTCCAGCTCGAAGTCCGTGTCGAGCTCTGCCCGGTAGACGAGCAGACGACCGTCACACTGGGCTGGGCCAGGCTCTGCAGTGACGATCTCGGCCCCGGCCGGCAGCCTTAGTGTGACTGTCGTCGGCCTCTTGTCGGTCCCGGACTGCTTCTGAACCGTCAGCCGATATCGCCACGCGCCGTCTACGCGCTCGAGGATGCCTGGCGGAAGGGCGTACGTGAACGTCGTGCTCACACGGCTCTCCGGCTGCAGCACGAAGAACGTGGCAAAGACGGTCTTGCCTGTGTCCGTGCTTGAGACGCTGACCCGTCCCGACTGGCGCTGACCCGAGAGCAGGATGTCAGCGCGGATCGGATGGGGCGTCGCACCGCGTAGCTCGCTCTGAGCGGGGACGCAAATGCGCAGATAGTCATAGTAACAGCGTTTGGTCATGCCGGCGTAGGTGGAACTGTAGCGCGGGGTCTGGCTGCAGCGGTCACTCCAGTCCTTGACGGGATGCCGGTGGTGCACGGTCAGAGTCGCGCGAGGCTGCATCGGATCGCCCAGATCGACCGCGTAGTCGACGCTCTCCTCGACGCGTGCGTTGACCTTGTTGAATCCGACGTTGGAATCCACGACCATCAGGTAATCCCATCCGGTGTGCACCAGCGCGCCGTCCCAGCGTAGATCCCGAAGGACGGTAGCGGCCTTCTCATCCTCAACGTACAGCAAGAGATGTCTCTCGCGCAGCGCCTTCACGGCGGCGTACCCTAGACCGACCACCTGTTCGCGGTCCAGGCCGGTCTTGAGCCGCCGCATGGCACCCTCGAGGACGCTACCCATGATGTCCTTGCGGTGGCGCCACCAGTCGGCCTCGGGCTCCTCTCCAGGGGCCCACGCCCGGCGCGCCACCTGGAGCACGTTCTGGCTGGTGACCGGCTCGCTGGAGCCTTCAACCTCAAGAGGACCCAGCGGACCGAGGAGCAAGCTGATCGCTCGCTGGTCGAGCGCGAGGACGCCATCTATCTCGGCGTCGCGGCTCACGTTGAACAGCTCTATGGCCTTCCGCGCCGATGTGGGGAAATCGGGGCTCCAGTTGCTGTCGCGGAACACCCACAGATCTGCGAGCATGATCTCGCGCAAAGGCGTCGGGGGTTCCGGATACGGATGAGAGAAGTCATCTACGGCATAGCTGTCCTCAAACGCCAACGTCTCGATTCGGCCCGCGTCCACGGACATCTGGGCAACGCCGCTGATGAGACCGCCGGTGGCGCGAAGCTCATCCTCGTTCTGCACCAACAGGAGATAGGTGCGCGGCTCCCCTGCGCCGAGGAGCTCTGGGGCCACCAGCGCCCCTTGCAGTCCTTGCTCCATAAGAGGGAGGTAGCGGTCCAGCCGCGAGATCCAGCCGCCGAGGCGGGGGTCCAGGGCCTCCACGTCCAGCTGATCTCGCGCCGCCTGAGCCTCCCGCACCGCCGCCAGCGCCTGCTCCAGCGCGGGACGCGCTTCGTCCAGTGCCACTGTCAACTCACTCACGAAGGATCCGTCGTCCTGCGATCCTCCGCCTTCGTCATCAAGGAGGGGCGCCAGCGCGTCGATCACTGTCTCTCCGGCGGTGGTGAGATCCAGGGCCATGTCCAGCAACACCGGCGCCGCCTCGATAGTCGGGCCGTACCGCGGCACCCAGCCAGCGAGGGAAGCAAAGGGGAGAAACGGTCGCGATGCAGCCTCAAGGGCCTGGAGGTCGTCCTGAGTGCTCCGAAGCAGCGAAATCGCCTGTTGAGGATCCACCTCCTGCGCTCCTCCCTCCAACAGGGCCATCCACTGGTGAGCGTCGGCCCGCAGTTCGTGAGCGGCTCCCCAGATGCGGTAGAGCCTCCATCCCAGCCAGCCTGCGCTCAAGACTACCAGAGCTAGTATGGCGAAGAGAGCTATGCGAGTCCGCTTTCGTCGATCCCCTCGTCGTTGTTCAGTCATAGTGGTGTGGGCGTGAGTGTCTCGTTGACTTCCTGAACCCGGCGGCCGGAAGAGGTGTCAGCGCGTCCCCGGCGTCCGATCAGTCTACGAATTGTAGCGCATCAGGCCGCGATCGACCACCTCCATTGGTGGGGCACGTAGAATGCCCCCGGCGCAGCCCGCTTGGCTCCGACAGGTAGTACTGCGGATGTCCCCCAGTCAGGCCGCCAGCCAGTCGTGCCGAGACACACGTCTCTCGGGATTCGGTGGGGAGCAAGGCCTGGGTGAGAGGTTGGCGTCATCGTATTGGCCCGGAATGTGTGAGCGGCCCCGAGCGTAGCAGCGGCCGAACGCGATGCAGGCCTGGTCGAAACGACGAGACCCCACATGGATGGCCGTTGTTTCCAGGGATGGCTCACCTTCTCTGGCAGCATGTCTCGCTGGCAGAACGTGGCCCCGTGACTGCTTGGAGATGTGGAAGGGAGGTTTGGTCAGCCCTTATGTCTGGCACAAGACGCCTCACAAGATCTCGTTCGGGTTGCGAGAAACCTCCTTATGGGGAGCTTCTGCCCTTGCGGAGATGGAGAAGCAGCATCCAGGACCGACGCTCGCGTCACGGCTGCCTGGGCCAGGAGAGAAGGGCCAGCCGTCGAGGGCCGGCGCGCCGGTCACCCCCAGCCTTCGACTGTTCTTTCCCATACGCCTAGTTCCGGAGCCTGGCCGATCTGAATGCACAGCGACACGCTCTCCAGCGCCCCACGTTTCGCCTATGGCCGGGCGTCGTGCAAACTCTCCACGAATGATGCGCAGGCGCAAGCAGACTTGACCATCTCGCGACCGAACTCCAGCAGCAGCCCACGCAGCTCCTCGGCCTGGTCAATCTTGCGCATCACTCCCTCCCTCTCGCAGATGAACTTGCTGTCGTTGCCGGGCAAGAACCTTGGTGACAGGCATGGTCAGCCCAGGACAGTGTGAGCGGCGAACAAAATGCGCCTGACAAGGGCTTCGATGGTGATTCTCTGGCCCTCGCCAGCTCCCTGCCTGAATGGGATCCCACGCGGCCAATCCACGCGGACGCTTGCGGCTTACCTGGATCACCGGGCCAGGTGGCCTGCACGAGTCAGACCGGTGCTCCGCAAACCTGTTCCACGTCTGGAGCCATTGTGCTCCAGGGCTTTTCTGAGCGTTGTGGGCCGCCCTGTCGGTTCACTGCCTCAGGAACAGGCAGGCTGTCAGACGACTCAGACATGGCGTCGCCCCAGACTTCGACCGGCACCGATTGGCCGATGCACCCGGTCCAGCCGCTGCCCTCGCGAGATTGTCGGCCATTGGTTTGTCGAGGCGCTTTGACACAGACCGACAAGCCTCCGAGTCATCAAGCGACGCTCGTTCGACCTAGCGTTCGTGCCGCCGCAGAGCTGAGCTCGACACGGCTGCAAGTACCACGCCTGATCCAACTACACCGTAGACAAAGGCCTCCGAGAACCAACCACTCCAATAAGGTCCGGGACGCGCCATTCCAGGACCGTGTTTCAAGATGCCTGCGGCGGCAAGAAAGAGCCCCAGGAAAAGACAGGCGTAGTACCCGACCCGAGAGTCTCGCGCGGCGAGACCGGCGCTCGAGATCAGAACGACAGAAAAGACGCCGCCAAGGACCTGTGCAGACTGATTCGTCAGGCCAAACTCCTGGGGAACATCATAGAGGAAATCGTCAATGAGGTGTGGGATGGCAAAGAAGGTCAACAGCGAAGCGGCAAGCACGACGAGGTTGCTTCTTCGATGCCTTGTTTGCATGCTGACCTCCTCCTCCCTTGACGCTGCCACCGCCAACTACGCAAGACGCCCTCATCGATCGGGAGGTTTGATCCTCGCCCGCCTTCCTGGACGCCATCTGCTCCTCTGTGCCGGCTTCCAGGGGACTCGCCTCATCCGGCACTCTGCCGTCCGGCTTGACGTCGAAGGTCGGTTTCGGCGTGGCGCCTTGACCTCGAGCCCGGCGCCACCAAAGCCGTTAGACGGTCGGGCGCTCGATCCCTAGGACATGTTGGCCGTGCCGTGGGGAAGCGAGACGATCACCAGGACGGCCAAACCTTGCAGCGCCAAGTCCAGACCTAACGTGCGCGAGCTCATGGTCCCCGTCCAGCGGCAACGCTGGCCAATGACGAGCTTACTGTCGACTCCCCTCGGACGTGGTCGACCGATCGCGTCTCGTCGATGTCGTCCCTTCGGACTCGCTTTCACTGGCCTCGACCGCGTTTCGATCAGGCTGCACTACGGCTGAGTGCGACAGGCTCGACTGCATGATCCGGACAGGATGCGGCGTGCCCGGTCCGCTCAGACGGGAGCAGGCAGGCTACGAGCCGCTGGCACGCAGCACCAGTGGCAGATGGACGCTTTGCCAGAGCTCATCGGCGCCCAGGTCGTAGCCTTCACCAGCTGGTCTTGGGTCGTCGTCTATGTCAGTTGTCAGCCACGGTACGGCGACACCGGCGTCAACAGCAGGTGAACCGGCCTCGATGTGGAAGTCCCACCCTGCGGGATCCACGAACAGCGGAGCGCCG
>JASFVD010000144.1:0-6089 GCA_050050015.1 Anaerolineae bacterium
CGGGGATCCGACAGGTTTGAACAAGCTCAATCAGCTTTGGGCGGGGCGCTCCACAGGAGGGAAGTGGTGGGTCGTGGGCCAGAAGTTGCCTTATCTGTGGAGCAGTCTCTGGGGGCGCTTCGGGTACGGGCAGGTGCCGCTGCCCAGGCTTATCTACCGTGGACTGTTCGCCTTCTGCCTAGTTGCTCTCGCTGGCTGCGTGCTTCCTGGCCGACGGAGGTTTGCCTTTCCAGTCGGCCTGGCGCCGCTCGTGACGACGTGTGTCGTTTTCGTGGCGGTTGTGATCTACTACATGGTGATCCAGCCGGCCGGGGCGATGGGACGATTTCTGTTTCCTGCCCTTCCGGCATTCGGGATTCTGCTGGCTTGCGGGCTAAGCCGCCTCCTTCCTGCGCCGCCGGCGAGTCGGTGGCGCTGTATCGCCGCGACAGGAGTCAGTCTGGCAATGTTGTCGCTGGCCCTGTACGCTCTCGTCGCTGTTCTGGCACCAGCTTTCGCCCCACCGCACCCTTTGGGACCGCGTCAAACTGAGGGCATCCCGAATCGCATCGATATAACGTTTGGGAACACGGCTCGGCTGCTGGGTTACGAGGTAGCACCCAGGGAGGTCGAGCCGGGTCAAGCGATGCAGATCACGCTCTACTGGCAGCCCCTAAGCCGCACAGACCGGGAATACGTGGCTTTCGTTCACGTGATGAGTGACGTCGGTGTCATGATCGCCCAGCGCGATACCTATCCTGGCCTGGGGCGCTACTCAACCACTTCCTGGAACCCTGGCGTGGTTTTTGCTGATACCTATCGAGTGGAGATTCCGGAGACAGCATACGCGCCAGATGAGGGCTATGTGCAAGCGGGGCTGTACCTGCCAGAGGGTCACCGCCTAACGACCAGGGATGGCCGGGACGCGGTTCATCTGGCTCGCGTTGCAGTCGAGCCGCGACCGGGTGACGTCCCGAATCCGATGGAGATCAACTTCGGAGATGAGATCGCGCTGAAGGGGTACGCGCTTGAGCCTCGAGTATCGGCGGCGGGGGAAGTGGGCCGCCTTAGTCTTTACTGGCAGGCATTGACGCCTATGGAGCACGACTACCGCGTATTCGCGCACGTCTTGGGCGAGGAGAATCAGATCTGGGCAAACAGCGATAGCCTACTGACGGATGAGGGTGTTGGTACGAAGGGGTGGCGGCCCGGCAGCGTGGTCAAGGAAGTCCGCGAACTGACACTCGCCGAGGCAACACCACCGGGCTTCTACGATATCGAGCTGGGGCTTCACGTGCCGGGAGACGGCCGGTTGAAGATCCTAGCGGAGGATGGGCGTGCGGTGGGAAATCGAATGTTCCTGACCAAGATTCGGGTTGTGAGGAACGATGAGTGAACTTCACCCACGCCGATGGAGTGGGACGAACGCGCTCCTCTTGCTCCTGTACGTAGGCGTGGCGGTTGGGATGACGTACCCACTGGTACAGCACCTCACCACGCATCTCCCCGGGCACACGTTGGATACTTACGTCCACTACTGGAACGGCTGGTGGGTTCGTCAGGCGCTCCGGGAGGGGCAGTCGCCCTTTCACACGGATTATCTCTTCTATCCACAGGGACTGAGTCTTGTATACCACAACTTCGCATGGCTCAGCATCTTGGGCTGGCTTGTATTGCAGCCCATTGTAGGTGGCTTCGCCGCCTACAACCTCACCTTTCTGCTCAGTCTGGCCCTCTGCGGCTGGGCTGCTTTCTTGCTGGCCTCTGAACTGATTGGCGACAGGCGAGTGGCCATCCTGTGTGGCTTGATCTATCAATGCTGGCCTCTTCGCCTGGCCCAGTTGGATCACCCCAATCTGGTCAGCACCTACTGTATTCCGCTGTTCCTCCTGTTTCTCGCTCGCGCAGTGCGCTGTCCTCGGCGGCGGAGCGGGGTCTTGGCGGGTGTGTTTTTCGCTCTTGTCGGCTATACCCGATGGCAGCTCTTGATTCCCGCTTCGATCGTAGGGGCTGTCTATTTGGCCTTCACACTGCCTCGCGTGTGGAACGCTTCTTTCCAGTGGCTGGCTCCCCTGGTGCTTGCCGGTGTGGTCGCAACCATAGCGCTAACTCCGCCAGCCCTGCTCTTGTTGCGGGAGCAACAGGCGAATCCGGCAAACCTGCTGAAGGAATCCGACGAGGTGGCCATGCAGACCGACCTCTTGGCCTACCTCACCCCCAGTGCCAGCCACCCCGTGTTCGGTGTCTACACATCCACAGCGTACGATCGGTACTACAGTGATCGTAGCTCTGGACGTCGTTTTCCTGCCTATGTGGGTGTGACGACGCTTGTGTTGGGCGTCCTCGGCATCTGGCGCGCGCCTCGAAGAGGACTTCCCTGGTTGGCGGCAGCGAGCGTCTTTGTCTCTTTGGCCTTGGGATTCGTTTTGAGAGTCAATGGTAGACTGTATCCCGCCGTGCCGATGCCCTACCGCCTTGCCCGTATGAGCTTCGTGGTGCGGCTCCTGCGTCTTCCAGATCGCTTCAGCCTGTTTGTAGCGCTGCCCATGTCCATACTGGCCGCGCAGGGCGCATATCAGCTTGTGAGCACACCGCGCACTGAGGCCATGAAGGTTGGCAATGCGGCAACTTGGATCCTGTGCGGACTCGTCATGTTCGAATACCTGGCGGTCCCCGTACCTCTAAGGCACTTGCAAGCGCCGTCCTTCCATAAGAAGATCTCTGAGGAGACTGAGAAATACGCCGTTCTCAATCTGCCCGTCAACTCCCAAGAGTCGAAGCGGTACATGTTTGAGCAGGTGACCCATCAACACCCTATTCTCCAGGGAAAGACGGCACGCCTGCCTGAAGACGCATATGCTTACCTGGAGAGTCATCCACTGTTGAGAAGCGTACGGCGCTCGGGCGAAGTCGATCCTGCACTCACTGACGTCGGTCGTCAGCTGGGAGCTCTTGCGGACGACAACGTAGCCTACATCCTCGTGCAGAAGCGGATAGCCGATCCTGACCATGTGGCTCACTGGCGCCGCTATCTCCTGACGTCTCCGCGCTTCGAGGACGACTCGGTTGCTGTGTTCTCGACCTCTCCCACAGCCGGGCGCGACTTCGCTCTGGAACGCGAGCTCTCTCCCGGTATCGGCCCAATAGAGGTCGTTGGGCCGGCTGACTGCCTGGACCGTGGAGGGGTGCTGGAGGTGGATGTTGGTTGGGGCACTACGAAGTCTCTTGGAGAGGATTTCATCCTTGAAATGTCCTTGAGACCCCGTGAGGGAACGAATGCCGTGAGTCAGGTCTACGCTGTCACACCGGACTGGGCGACGAGTAGCTGGCCGGCGAACAGCATCGCATGGGGCTACTATCCGCTGCACGTGAGTGAGTCCACTGCCTCTGGCACCTATGACGTCGAACTGAGCCTGGTCGAGCAGGAGACCGGAGGAAGGCAGGGAGAAGCGATGGTCGCTGGTACTGTAAAGGTCCCCGACTCACGGTGCACCCTCCCCGTCCCGTCGGGTGCAGCGGGGGCAAACGCTGTATTTGGTGATTCCCTGCGTCTCCTGGGTTACCGGATCCTGCGTGATGCGCGAGAGCTGACGATCACGCTCCACTGGCGCTGCGAGCAGAGGATGGAGGTCAACTACAAGATCTTCGTCCACGTGTTTGACCCTGCAACCGACATTCCCGTGGCACAGGACGACGCCATGCCCAAGCAATGGGAGTATCCGACCACGTTCTGGATGCCGGGCGAGATGGTGAAGGATGCTATCCCAATCTCCTTGGCTGGGGTGCCGGCGGGAGACTACGGCCTGGCAGTGGGAGCCTACAATCCGCAGACAATGGAGCGGCTGGCAGTCATGGACGCAACTGGACATCTTCATGCTGACGGCCGTTTGGTGCTGCCCGGGGAGATCATCCATGTGGGGGAGAGCGATTCGTGAGTCGTGCAAGTCGCTGGGCGGTCATTGTCCTTATCCTTCTTCTCGCGGCTGGTCTGCGCCTCTGTGGGCTTGGTCAGGTCCCACCGGGGCTATCCCACGATGAAGTCGCCAACTGGCTCATCGCGCGGGACATCCTGAGCGGAAACCATGCCATCTACTTCACAGAGGCCTACGGTCACGAGCCGCTCTACCAGTACGTGCAAGCCGCAAGTGTTGCGCTTTTCGGAGACCATTGGTTGGGAGTGCGTTGGCCGTCCCTGGCATTTGGAATGCTGGGCATCGCCGTGACCTATGCGCTGGTCCGACGCCTCTTTGATGTGCCTGTTGCGCTTCTGACCATGGCTGGGCTCACAGTGGGCTTCTGGCCCATGTTCTATGCTCGCGTGGGCCTAAGGGCTGTGGCGCTTCCTTTCACTGCTTCGCTCTCGGCCTACTTCCTTTTCCGGGCGACGGACCGGTGGGCTGGTCCGACATCTCGGCAATCGACCGATCGCCGGGCGGGCCCACTCACCGATGCCGTGCTGGCGGGTCTCTTCCTGGGGCTGAGCCTCTATGCCTACATGGCTGCGCGCATCCTGCCGTTTGTTTTCGCTGCCTTTCTGGCCTATTTATTCCTGCTTTCCTCATCTCCCCGGGCTGTGCAATGGTCCAGTCTTCTGGTGTTTCTCCTGGTGGCTGGGCTGGTGGCTAGTCCACTGGCGATCTGGCTGGCGACTCATCCTCAGGCCGAATATCGCATCGCGGAGATTCGCGAACCACTGGATCGCCTGATCGCTGGTGATCCTACGTTGGTGTGGCAGAACCTTGTGGCCAACCTAAAGTCCTTCACGATCGCCGGGGATCCCTGGGCACAGCAGAATCTTCCCGGCCGACCAGCCTTTTCCGGGCCTGTCGGCGCAATCCTGTTCTACGCTGGTGTCGCCATCGCCGTGTGGCGCTGGCGCCAACGTCGCTATGGTTTTCTGCTCATATGGCTGATCGGCGCGCTCGGCCCCAGTGTTGCCACCTCCGTAGCCCCCAATTCCATCCGCGACATCCTCGAGTTAGTCGTAGTCTTTGTCTTCCCCGCAACGGCCCTCGCCGAGGCCGGTCGCTGGCTGAAGGCAAAGATGCCGGAAGAAGACAAGATAGGGCTGGGCTGGCGCTTCTTGCTTCCCGCCTTCTACACTGTCCTTCTCGCTCCTTCTCTCTTCCTCACAGTGCGTGATTACTTCGTTCGCTGGCCTCGGAATGAGGATGTTCGCTACTTCTACCAAGCCGAGTTGACCGCCGTGGCCCATCAACTCGATGAGAGAGAGCCAGGGATGCCGGCCGCTGTGGCCGGGCTGTCGGTGCACACGATGGACAGCCCGACGCTGGAACTGGCGGCCTCTAGAGACGTCGATGACGTCCGCCTGTGCGACACGCGTGAGGCGCTTGTCGTCCCGGCATCAGGCGGCTCTGATGGGCGGCTGTTCGTGCCCCGGGTTGTCCCGTTCGACGAGGATATCCGGCAGCGGCTGTTGGGCTGGGGGGCTTACGTTGAGTCTGAAGGGCAGGGGGCCTTTGTTGGCTATCGTCTACCCGACTCTGCGTCCCTCGTCCCTATCCTCGAACGTCTTGAGACTGCGGTCAAGGTGCCCGATGGATCGCCGTTGACGCTCCCAACCTCCTTCGGCGGTCGTCTCGCATTTCTGAGCTACGAGTGGCTGAAGCGCGACCGTGAAACCGTCAGTCTACTTACGTTCTGGCGGGTTGAGGATCCACCAGCCAGTCGATTGAAGATCTTCGTGCATCTGCTGGACGAGACCGGCGCTCGCATCACCCAACATGACGGTCTGGGCAGCCCTCCAAGCGGATGGGCGCGCGGGGACGTAATCGTGCAGAAGCACATGCTGAGCCTCTCCGAGTCGTTTGACGCTGATCTTTGCACGGTCCAAGTGGGCGTGTACAATGTCACTTCCGGGTCCCGGCTCCTAGTTGCCGGTGCCGAGTGGTTGTCACTTGCTCCTGTTGAGCTGAGAGCGCCCTGACGGTTGTCATCCGCACCTCTCTTGGCAAGTCGGAGCTTGAAAGGATACTGGAGTGGAGAGGGACGAGAAACGATCTCAGCGGTCGAGGCGCCTGATCGTCTTGCTCTTTGTCTTCCTGCTCGCCTTCCTGCCGCGCGCTGTCCATCCCGTCTCACGCCCCATG
>JASFVD010000145.1:0-6075 GCA_050050015.1 Anaerolineae bacterium
GCGCTAATCGGTTGAGATTGAGCGGTCTATCTGACCGGGAGGACACTGAGGTGATGAAAGCTCTCTGTTTCCACGAACACGGCGACGTGAACGTCCTAAGCTACGACGACGTCCCCAGGCCAGAACCCGGCCCGGGCGAGATCCTGGTGCGAGTCCGTGCCACTGCGCTCAACCACCTGGACGTCTTCGTTCGGCGGGGGTGGCCTGGCATCGATCTGCCGATGCCGCATTGGGGCGGCTCGGACGTCGCTGGGGAGATCGCTGAGCTCGGTCAGGGCGTCAATGGCTGGGAGATAGGCCAGCGCGTTGTTGTGGATCCAGGCATCACGACCCGTCAGGACGAGTTTGTTCGCCGGGGGGAACACTCCGTGAGCCCCGGCTACATCATTCTCGGAGAAGACGTGCGGGGCGGTCACGCCGAATTCGCGGCCGTTCCTGCCGGCAACGTGATGGCAATGCCTGAGAGCTTGGCGTTCCCGGAGGCGGCAGCTCCGCTGCTGGTTTCCCTAACGGCCTGGCGCATGCTCATTCACCGGGCCCGGCTGCGAGCCGGGGAATCCGTGCTGGTCGTTGGAGCTGGCGGAGGTGTCAACTCAATGGCCATTCAGATGTCCAAGCTGGTCGGCGCCAGAGTCTATGCCCTTACGAGCACGGACGAGAAGATGAAGAAGGCTCGCGCGTTAGGAGCAGACGTAGTCCTCAACTACTGCGAGGACCAACAGTGGAGCAGAACGATCTACAAGCTCACGGAGAGGCGAGGCGTCGATGTCGTTGTCGACAATGTGGGCCAAGCGACGCTTCCTAGCAGCATGCGCGCGGTGGCGCGGGGTGGGCGGATCGTGATCGTAGGAAACACGTCGGGGCCCCACGCCCAGATTGACACCCGCTACATCTTCGGCAAGCAGATCAGCCTGATCGGCTCGACGATGGGCAACCACCAGGACTTCCGGGACGTGACGAACCTGCTGTGGTCGGGGAAACTGAAGCCGGTGGTGGATCGAGTGATGGATTTGTCAGAGGGAAAGAGAGCCTCCGAAGTCCTCGAATCTGGAGAGAAGTTCGGCAAGATCGTGCTCACCCCGTGAGAGGTACGCGGAGGTCGTGAGCACCCTCAGACAGCTCACGCCAGCCCAGAAATGGGTTATCGTGTTGATCGCATTCACTCTGTCGCTGGCGCTGGCCAACCTTGGAAAGGCCGTCGTTGCCCTACGCTATGCGGTTCGGCTGCCGGATTTGTCTATGACCGTGTCCCTAGACTATCTGGTCGTGATGGGGGCCTTCTGGTTCATCGCCTTCTGCGTGTCGGCCGTAGGGCTGTCTCGTTTCCGTGATTGGGGGAGATGGGCTGCATTGGCGTCGGTCACCCTTTACCAGGGGCACGTCTGGATCAATCACCTCCTGTTCGACGCCTCGGATTACGCGCACCAGACTATTCCCCGCAACCTGCTGCTGAGCGCGCTTCCACTTCTGCTTTTTTGGGGATCGCTCAGCCTGCCAGCAGTGAGAAGGGCATTCGACGGAGGGGAAGAACGGCTGTAGCCGGAACCCCTGTCCCTCCTTCCGCCTCACTCGCAGCCCTGCGACGCCCCACGCGGCATCGGCAACCGCGCTGGCACGGCACGGTCCGAGGGGGATGCACTGCGTCAGCGATTCAACGACCTCACAGGCACTCCCTCGGCTACAGATCCGTGTGCCCGCTGTTTCGGATGATGCCTCACGTACTACCACTTGACAGATCCCCTGAGGGTACGTAGGATGAACCCGACGAGACGGTGCCATCACCAGACAAGGAGACCAATCCATGATGAACCTTTGGCATGAGCTTCCATCGGGGCCGGACTGGCCTGAGATTATCTATGTCGCTGTGGAGATCCCCAAGAAGTCGCGCAACAAGTACGAGTAGGATGAGGAGGGTGGATTCATCAAGCTCGACCGTGTCCTATTCTCCTTTCTACCCTATCCGGGAGACTACGGTTTTATCCCTCGCACACTCCACAGGGACGGCGATCCCCTTGACGTCCTGGTCATGACCAATGAGCCGACCTTCTCAAGCTGCGTGATTGAGGCACGCCCTTTTGGCGTCTTCCGCCTGCCAGACAAGGGCGACACGGATGACAAGGTTCTGGCTGTACCTCACACGGATCCACTCTTCAGCGAGTACCGCGACCTGGACGACGTTCCGATACACTTCATGGAGGAGATGGCGCACTTCTTCAGCGTCTACAAGGACCTGGAGATGGCTGAGGTAGAGATAAAGGGATGGGACGACCAAGATGACGCCTACGAGGAGATCGAGGAAGCTGCCAGCCGATACTGGGAACACATGCAGGGACGCGACTAGCCATGCCAGATTGCTTGCACGCAGGGGCGACATATGGTAGAATTTCAGAACGCTGGGCGGCGTAGCCAAGTGGCAAGGCAGGACTCTGCAAAAGTCCCATGCGCCGGTTCGAATCCGGCCGCCGCCTCCTTTTCCGACATTGACCGCGGGCAGCTCTGGGCTGCCCGCGCTGTGTGCGGGGCGGTGGCGGAATGGGTAGACGCCGAGGACTTAAAATCCTCCGTCCGAGAGGACATGTGGGTTCGAATCCCACCCGCCCTATTCTCATGGTCACGAGTCGACTGCTTGATCACGCTGGAGGTAAGGTGTCGTGAAGATCATTCTGAAACAAGACGTCCCGGACTTGGGGCAAGAAGGCGATGTCGAAGAGGTGGCGGACGGCTACGCTCGCAACTACCTGATTCCGCAGGGGATGGCTGTGCAGGCCGGTCCGGGCGCGCTGAAGGACCTGCAGCATCGGCAGAAGGTCCAGGCGGAGAAACACCAGCGAAGGAAGAAACGAGCCGAAGGTTTGGCTCGACGGTTGACGGCTCAAACGCTAACCTTCGAGGTCAAGACCGGTGAGACGGGTCAGCTGTACGGCTCGATCACCACTGCCGACATTGCAGAGGCACTGGGAGAGCAGCTAGGTGAAGAGATTGACCGGCGAGGTATTCCTCTTTCCCAGCCGATCCGTGAGGTGGGAGAGCATTTCGTCCCTGTGCGTCTGATGGAGGGCGTGGAACCTCAGGTCAGAGTCGTTGTTGAGCCGGAGAGTGGAGAGTGGCCCGAGGACGTCGAGCCTGTCGAGTAGGGCGTTCCCCGGTATGCGCAGCTGACCAGGTTACCACAAGGATCTGACCGTGGACAAACTTGGCCGCAGGCTTCGGGAAGCACGGGAGGCTAAGGGAAGCACGCTTGAGCAAGCCGAGGAAGCGACCCACATCCGTGCTCACTTCATCGAATCGCTTGAAGCCGGCGACTTCGCTGCGTTTGCCGGAGGCGACGTGCAGGTGCGCGGCTTTCTGCGTATCTACGCTCGATACCTCGATCTGTCGCCAGATGCGGTGGTGAGCCGCTACAGCGCAGAGGTCCACGGCGACGAACCGCCAGCGATCCAAGAAGCGGAGACCGAAACAAACACACCTCCGAGCGAACCCCCCGACGATCTCGCCTCGATCCGCTTTCGTCCCCGTGACATCCCCGTGAGATCGTCGCTGCCGCGCTGGATGAGCGTGAAAACGGTCATCATCGTGGGCCTCGTGCTCACCGTTCTGCTCGCCGTCTTGGCCGTCGTCGCCTACGTCTCGAACCGCCCTAATCAAGAGATGCGTCTCCCTCTCCTGGCAACAAGGGCACCGACAAAGATCGCTGAAGCACCAACTGGACCGGCAGCGACGGCCCGTGCCACGCCTACGTTTCCAGTTGACACAACCGGCCACATTACCCTGACTCTAACAGCGACCGAACACGTGCAGGTCCGGGTGAGTCTCGACAGCGAGGTCGCCCTTCAGCAGACCATGGAGCCAGGCCAGACCCACTCGTGGACCGATAACGACATCATCATCGTCGAGACGGGCAACGGCGCTGCCCTGCAGGTGACGGTCAACGGAGCATCGCTGGGAACAATGGGTGAACGAGGCGAGTTCTGCGCCCGAGCCTGGACGCCCTCAGGCGAAGTCTCGCCCCCGTAGCCTGCCACCGGAATCGGTCCTTGAGAAGCTCATACTACCTCATATCCCTGGGCTGCCCCAAGAACCTGGTGGATAGCCAGGGGATTGCCACGCTCCTCCAGCGCGCCGGGTATGTGTCAGCCGCCGTTCCTGATGAAGCGGATCTGCTTGTGGTCAACACGTGCGGATTCATCGAACCCGCCCGGGAGGAATCTCGGGCCGTCCTGCAGGACCTTGCAGAGCATAAGCAGCCCGGGCAGCAGATCATCGCTGCCGGCTGTTACTCCCAGCGCCACCCGCGACAGCTCGCTGACCAAGTACCGGACATCGACGGCCTCCTCGGGACACGCCGTTGGATGGACATTCTCGATCTAGTCGAGAAGTTGGAGGAGCGGGGTGCGAAGCCGGACGGGGTACAGCCGATTTGCCACGTGCCAGAGGTGGCAACTGTGGGTCAAGACACTCAGGGCATCGTCCGGGCAGCTGCGCAGGGCGCCAGCGCCTACCTGAAGCTAGCCCACGGGTGTCGTCGCTCGTGCGCCTTCTGCGCCATTCCACTCATCAAGGGCCCAGCCGCGAGTCGACCCCCGAACGCCATACTGGCCGATGCCGGGCGTCTGGCCGACCTGGGCACGCAAGAGCTGATTCTCATCGCGCAGGACACCACCGACTACGGGCATGACTTGGGCATGACGGAGGGACTCGCCAACCTCCTCGAACGACTTGTTGTCGAAGTGCCCGATGTCCCTTGGATCCGTCTGATGTACGCATACCCGGGGCGAATCTCGGAACGCCTCATCGACTCGATGGCGCTCCACAGGCAAATCCTACCCTATCTAGACCTCCCCCTCCAACATGCAGATCCAGACGTGCTCGGTCGCATGCGGCGGCCCGCCAACGTCGATCGCGTCCGCAACACGATCGGGAGACTCCGAGAGGCGATGCCCGAGATCGCCGTACGGACCACGTTCCTCGTCGGGTATCCGGGCGAGACCGAGGCTGCCTTCGACGCGTTGCTGCGCTTCGTGGAGGAGATGCGGTTCGATCGTGTGGGTGTCTTCACGTACTCCGAGGAGGAGGGGACACCCTCCGCCGAACTTGTGGATGACGTCCCGGCCGACGTCAAGGAGCGACGTCGACAGCAACTCTTGGCCGCTCAGCAGCCCATCTCCCTGGAGAAGAATCAGGCCCTGGTGGGCGAGACCCTCGACGTTCTTATCGAGGGTCACAACCAGGGCCTGAGCGTTGGCCGATCGTACCGCGATGCGCCTGAGGTCGACGGCCTTGTGCTGATCCAGCAAGAGCTGCCGGTCGGAAAGATCGTGCCAGTACGCGTCGTCGCCGCGCTCGAATATGATCTGATCGCGGAACAACTCCCCAAGACAGACGACGGCTAGAGCTTCGCCCTCAGATGTAGTTCAGCTTCTTCGCCTCGTGTTTCAGCTGGTCGCGGAACTCCGGTGCCGTGACGTTGATCAGTGCCTTCGCTCGCTCCCGGATTGTCTTGCCGTAGAGATCCGCCACGCCGTACTCCGTCACAACGTAATGCACGTGATAGCGGCTCGTGACGACACCCGCCCCTTCCTTCAGCATAGGTACGATTCGGCTGATGCCCTTTCCTTGAACCTTAGATGGGAGGGCTATGATCGGCACGCCACCGTCGGAGCGAGACGCACCGTAGATGAAGTCCAGTTGTCCACCCACGCCGCTGTACAGCTTGGGCCCGATGGAGTCTGCGCACACTTGGCCCGTCAGGTCCACCTCAATGGCCGAGTTGATGGCCACCTGGCGGTCGTTCTGAGCGATTACGAATGGATCGTTGATGTACTCGGTGCGATGGAGCTCAATGAGCGGATTGTCATGCGCCCAATCATAGAGGCGCTGCGTACCGATCATGAATCCAGCAGTGATTTTGCCCGGATGGAGCGTCTTGCGAGCGTTGGTGAGCACCCCCGACTCCACAAGGTCGATGACGCTATCCGAGAACAGCTCGGTGTGAACCCCAAGATCGCGCTTGTCGCCCAGGAACTTGAGTACGGCGTCCGGTATGGCGCCGATGCCCATTTGCATGGTCGCGCCATC
>JASFVD010000146.1:0-6074 GCA_050050015.1 Anaerolineae bacterium
CACGACTGGAACCTCCGTGATGCCTGCCAAGCCCAACGCCTCAACCATCAGCGAGAAGCCGCCACCCGAGGTGGGACACATGGCCCTCGCTCCCTGGAAACCGGCCCCGATTGCCATGTTGATGGCCGCGATCTCGCTCTCCGCGTGCTTAATCACTGCCCCATGATCGTGGGCGTGAGCTGCGAACCAGTGAAGGACAGGTGAACCCGGCGTCATAGGATAGGTGGCGACGAAGCGACACCCTCCTGCCAGCGCTCCCAGCGCAAAGGCCTCATTCCCATTGAGGATCATCCGAGGTGGAGCATCCGGTACCGCCTCCGCGTGGAACTGAAAGTCTTCCTGGAAGGGATCAGATGCCTCCACACCGGCTTCCGCCACCCGCAAGTTGGCATCAATCACCTTCTGGCCCTTCGGGGCGAAATTGCCGCGGATGACGCTGTCCAGGTAACTTGGATCGAACCTCATGAGGCCGGCGGCCACACCAAAGGCGACCGTGTTCCTCATGATGGCGCGCCCTCCCCTCTCCTCGGCCAACTTGGTCAGGGGAACAGGAAAGAACTTGACGTCCGACCGCCGCAGATCCTCTGGCACCTCTTCCTCTTCGTCGTAGACGACGGCTCCCCCAGGCACCAGGTCGCCCACGTGACGTCGGATGGTCTCCACGTCGAGCGCCAGCACCAGGTGAACCGGCTCGGCGTGAGAGACGAGGGGCTCAGAGGAGAGACGGATGGAGAAGAAGTTATGTCCGCCTCTAATACGCGAGTAGTAGTCGGGAAGCCCGAAGGCGTAGAGCCCCCCCCGTGTCAGCGCCTGCGCAAACCCGGCGCCGCTGGACTCCAACCCCATCCCGGCCTCGCCGCCGATACGAATTGTCATGTCTTGATTTGCCATAGAATCTCCTTTTGAAGATGGTCTTCACGATGGACTTCTCCTCGGCCAGGGCGTGGTCCTCCACGCTGGGGAGGCTGATTGGTGGTGATAACCAGTAACGTCTTGCATATCGATCGCGAACCGGATGCCTCGTCCAGCAGGACGGAAGGCCAAGCCTTCCAGTTCTCATCCCTCTCGATGTGAGAAGGCGTTCCATTCAATTGTAGCACACGTGAAGCCGAGGAACCGCTGACCCCCGTTGAGATCGCGTTTGGCTCCCGTTGGATAGGGTTGGAACAAGGTTGGGCGGTCAGAAACGACCATGGTTCACAGCGTCAAGACTTGATACCCATGTTCGAGGTACGGGGCCAGGCTGACGTGATCGGATGCATCGTGCACCAGGCGCAATCCTTCTTCCGCCGCGGCCTCCACCGCCCGTGCTTGCACGGCGCATGCCCCGCATACGGCGTCGATCAATCCCATGCTCCTAACCTTGACGTACAGTTGATGACGTCCGTGATCCGGATCGGGCAGCTCCAACAGCCAGTGGGGAGCGTCGCCCTCAAGCACGACCGCAGCCTCGCCGCCACGTCTTGCGATATCCAGGGCCCACAGCAGCGTATGAGTCATTCGACAAGGCATGTCGAGCCCTCCCATCGGGACCAGCTCTATCTTCTCTTCCATAGACAATCCATCATCTTCGTGTCATGCCGAGAAACCAACCTGGGCCCACGTAGGGCGCGTTTCCTTGGCCCGAGGTCGCCTCGGCCTGAGTCGCTCCAGGCGTCAGCCTCATCACGTCCAAGACGATGGCACGCAGCGTGACACGTCTTCATTGTTCGCCAGCATCCGAAGTTGGTCCTGTCCCGCCACGGGGGATGTCGCGTGAATGAACCGGGATCAACCCGGACTCAGAGTGAGCAAGTCATCCGGCTCTCACACCGTCGGGAATAGGCTTCTCCGGAACCGCCAACACCGGCGTGATGCCGTCCGCGTAGCCGATGTCAAACAGCATACCTTCAGAGACCTCTCCCATCATCTTCTTCGGCTCAAGGTTGACCACAAACAGGGCCTGCCGCCCCGCGATCTCCGCCGGATCGTTACGCTCCCCTCTCAGACCGGCTAGGACGTTCCGCTTGTGATCGCCAAGATTGACCGTCAGCCTCATCAGGCTCTTCGACCCCGGGATATCGCTCACCCGCTCGATCGTTCCGACACGGATGTCGACCTTCGTCAGCAGATCGAACGATATGGTGGGCTTGACATCTGCGATCTGAATTGACGCCATGCACTCCTCCACAACTGGATCGATGGCTGCCAACCGTCACCTAGGCCGGCTTGCCGACGACAGTCATATAGATCGCGCTCTCCCCAACCCCGTCCACGCCCAGAAGAGCGTTCGCCTCCTGATCATAGAGCGCGGCAATCTGGCAGGCTCCCAATCCGAGCGCGACGGCTGCCAAGGCGAGATTCTGCGCAATGTGCCCGGCATCCAGATAAACGTAGCGGTAGGCCCGCTGCCTATACTTCCAGGCAGAGCGGCGGAAGACAGCCGTCCACACGAACACCACGCTCGCTTGAGCCGCCATGCGCTGGTCCAGTGCCGCCCGGGCGATCTCGTACCGGAAGGTACCCAGCATCAGCTGCTCCAACTGATGTCCTTCCACGCCGTAATGATAGATGCCAGGATCGACTCCCTCCACGTCGTGGATCACCAAATACGTTTCCACCGGGTAGAGCGCGCCTGCCGAAGGGGCCGACCGGAACTCGACGCTGCCAGCGCGCCGCGTGACGCCCTGCGCCGCCCAGAGCAACTGAGAGAGGTCGGACACCGTCAGGGGGTCGTTCTGGAAGCGCCGCTGGCTGCGCCGTCGTCGAACCACGTCCCAGACAGGGGCGCCTCCGCTGGTCGTAGGGTGGCTGAGCGCGATCTTCGGCGCCTCTGGATACCGCTTGTACGTGGCAGGCCTGGTGGCCCAATTCAGGCGCCTCCCACAAAGCTCACCGCGTTCGCATTTCGTACGCTGCTGGAACTCTTCGCCAATGCCACGATCTGCCACAGGACGCTCGCTCAATCACCTAGCGCTGCGAGCTGTGCCTTCATCCAGCGCGAGTGCTCGATTTCGTCGTTCAGATGCTCGTGGAGCATATCCAGGGTCTGATCGTCATCCATGATCTCAGCAATCTCGAAGGCGTAGTCCTTGATGAATTGTTGCTCCTCAGACAACTCGAGCCGAAGCATGTCTGCCGTCGAACCCTGCGCTGTCGCGGCGGCCGCCGCTCGTCCGGCCACTCCCTCTTTGCCTCCTGGCTTCGCTGGCGTACCGCCGAGTTCGCTGACACGGTCCGCCAGGTCGCGCGCATGTCGCTGCTCCACCATCATGATGGCTCGCACGCCGGATGCTATTGTATCCTCGGTAATGGCTTTAGCGTGGGCGCCATACATCTCCACCGCGCTTAGCTCGGCGCGTAGGTTCTTCATCAACGCCTCGATGATCTCGGTCTGATCCATCGCTGGACTCCTCTCACTAGCGCTACGTGTTCTCCCCGACCGTCAAGACCGGGACCCTAGCTCGACGCTGCACCTTAGCCGTGACGTTGCCCTGGAGCCAACGACTTAGTAATGAGCGACGCCGGCGAGGAAGGACGATCAAGTCGCCGCCCATCTCTGCGGCGTGGGCAACGATGGCCTCATCCTCGCCCTGATCGCTGATGATCACTCTCGGCTCCGCTTTGACCCCTTCCGCAGCAAGTATCCGCGCCAAAGCGGCGACGTAGGCCTCCGCCTCCTCTTTGCCCTTGGCGGCGGCCGAGCCGGCTTCCACCTGAACCTTCTTCGTGAAGTAGTCCTCGGAGGGGACGACGGTGATGACCCGCAACAGTGTCAGATCGGCACCTTCCTCTTTCGCCAGCTCCGCAGCGTGCCTCACGTGAGCCTCGGGACCGCCTTCCCTCTCGAGAGGGACTAGAATTCGCCGGTACATCTCTGCCTCCTCGACCGCCATCCTCATGCGGTCACTGCCTTTTCAAGCCAAGTCAGAACGGTGCAAATCCCATGTCCAGTTTGAAACGATCAGAAAGGAACTTGTACTCTCTCTCCAACATTCTCTGATGTCTCTTTTCCCAGTCAGCCAGGTCCTGGTACATCTCCTTGCCAACGGGGTCAGACGTCTCCCGAGCAGCCTTGGAGTAGAACTCGACGGCGTTCTTCTCGATCAGGAAGGCCATACGGACTGCCGAAAGGTCCGACGTATAGTCGTGCACCTCATCCTCCGGGCGCCCCGACGAGAATACTGTCTCTGCCTGGCCACGAACGCCTTCGTCCGGCCATTCCTCCTCGCCGACCGTCTTCCACGCACCTTCGCGTTCCAGCGCCTTTAGTCGCGTCCTCAAGATGCTCTCGTGGGCAACTTCATCCTGCGCCAGCCCTTCGAACATCTGCTTGGCGTTGGGATCGCTGGTCTCCTCGGCTGCACGCCGGTAGAACCGATAGCCATTCTGCTCTATTCGAATGGCCATCAAGAGGGCCCCCCTAGCCTTCCTAATCTCGCTCTCCACGGCCCACCTCCTCTCCAGACAGATCTCCGCTCGCCAAAATCCTCAGGATCCATGAGGCCCTGAGGATCCTGCTCCATCACCCGATGAAGAACGGGTGCTCCGTGCTGTCCCACCACGTCTGGTTGTTCACCAGGTAGTCCCGCGTATTCTGCAGCAACTCGTAGTGATGCTCCTCCTGCTCGATCAGGAATTCGTAGGCTTCGAGGGCGTTCTGATCGTCCACGCCCTTCGCTCCCTGAACGTACAGCTCCCGAGCGATGACCTCGGTCTCAAGGCCGCAGTCGAGCGCCTCGATGTCCCCCTCGAGCGAGCATTCCCGCTTCGGACTGAAGACGGGCATATCCTCCATCGGCGGTTCCTCACCCGGCAGGTCGGGGTCCGCGGGGTCGAAGTCAAGCTCCCGCTCCATGGCATCCTTGAAGGGGATCCAGCCCTCACCAGCTTCCAGGGACGCGTATTCCACCAGCAAGAGATGCAGGTGTTCCACCTCCTGGTGTGCCAGATCGCGGAACATCTCCGCCCCGTGCTCCTCGGAGGCTCGGTCGGCAGCCGCCAAGTAGAACCGATAGCCATCCCGTTCGATGCTCATCCCGCGCCGGAGAATTCCCTTCGGTGAATTCCAGTCCATCGTTACCTCCTTATTTCGCTTGTGATGTCTTGCTTGTGGCAGTCCCTAGGGACCCCCTCAAGAACGCGCCTCGAAATGGGCCACCAAGGACCTCGAGTGACGTGCTAATATACGAAGTTCGGCGTGACGTAGAAGCTTCAGTATGCCGCGTTCGAGACCCGCTCCTCAACCCGGACCTCAAGCTCCTCAGTAATGCCCGGCAACTGCCGCTCAGGAGTCTCTCCCTCTGCTGCGTCGACGTCCGCCGCGGAAAGGCCCTGCAGTGGCACCGGCACGATCCCACATCATACGGGAAGAACCAGGATGCCGCAAATCGACAAGCTTGCCTAGCGCTAGCTCAAGCCAAGCTGCCGCTCGCCGCCCTGATGAACGGCTCGTATCCGCGTGCGCCGAATGTTCGACACGGGTCTATTCCCCAAACACGAGCAAAACACTTCCGCTCGCTACGCTGCCTTCACTTTGGTGGCAGCGTCAGCGCAAACTCAAGACCCTCCTGCACCCAGGCAGTCAGATCAACATCCGATGCGTAACCTTCTGGCTCCACGACCACCCAGCCCGTCATAGCTCGCCCAGTGAGGTCGAACGGCCTCGTCCCCGGCTGGATGACCGCCTGCCCATAGCGGTCTGGCCCAACTCGAACGATGAGCCCGTCCTCGAGGACGCCGCAGGCCATGTTTCCTCGAACAAGGAAGGATATGCCGCCAAACATCTTCTTTTCCACCAGATCGTCGCGGAGCCCAAGCGCTTCGCGGACTCTCTGCGTCAAGCCCTCGTCGTAGGTCATATTGGACCCCTTAGACTGATCGCTTGACAATGCCGGTCACGTGCGGGACGGCACTGACCAAGCCAGACCCGTCTGACTACCTTACCGCACGTCGCGCCGCGGCTCCGCAACGGACCGCAGAGACTGCGCCGGACGTGCCCTAGGAGGAATCAGCTGAAAGCCTCGGCGGATTGGTCCAGTCCACTGGACCCACCGCGAACCGATACCGAAGCCGCGGAAGGACGACATCCCGCC
>JASFVD010000147.1:0-6047 GCA_050050015.1 Anaerolineae bacterium
CTCCCGCCATGGGCTGGTAGTCCTCTACCAAGAGTATCTGTTTTTTGTCTCCCATGTCTGTCCTACGATAGTCGTCTTCCGCACTCCGTCCTGGATCACTCCCTGAGCCGGTCGGCCTCAGTCTGCCAGTGGCAGCCAGACGGTGAAGCTGCTTCCCGCGTCCACTTCGCTGTCCACAGTCACCCGGCCACCATGCAGCCCTACGATCTCCTGCACGATAGCCAGTCCCAGGCCCGTCCCAGAAATCTGAAGTGTGCGTGGCTTCTCACCCCGGAAGAACCTCTCGAAGACGTGCGGCAACTCATCCTCCGGTATGCCCATCCCCGTGTCCGCCACAGTCACCGTGGCCCAGCTACGCCCTCCGGCTTCTGCCTTTCCGGTCGAGACGGTGATCTTGCCCCTTTCGGGCGTGTAGCGAATGGCATTGTTGATCAAGTTGTCGAGAACCTGCCCCATGCGTTGCCGGTCTACCATCGAGATCGGCCCCTGCGTGCCCTCACTTGGTTCGACCTGAAGCTTGAGCCCCTGCTCATACGCCCTAGCCTCGCAGTTGGCGATGGCGGCATCAGCCACGGCCCTCAAGTTCGTCCGCTCTGGACTGATCTCCAATCGACCCGCATCGACCCGTGAGATCTCCAGGATGTCCTCCACCAGGTCTGCTTGGTGCTCCGCCTCACGAGCTAGAGGCTCCAGGTACTCACGCCATCTGTTTGGCTGCTTGCTCATCAGATGCGCGAAGAGTTTGATGGTCGCGATGGGAGTGCGAAGCTCGTGCGAGACATTTGAGACAAAACGAGACTTCATCCGATCGAGAGCCTTGAGGTGGCTGATATCGTGGATAGCCACCACTGCTGCCTCTTCATTCATTCCTGGCTCTTCAATAGTCGCAGCCCTCAGCTGGAGATCGAGGCCGGTCAACTCGAGCACTTCCTCGGGATTCTCCTCAGCGCGCTGGGCCATGTCGCGAACGGTCGAGCGGAGCAAGCTCGCCTCCTCAGGTGACAGAGTCTGCGTAAGCCATTCTCGTGCAACAGGGTTTGCCAGCACAGGCTCTCCATCGCGCCCCGTGACCACGATTCCGTTGACCGTGCTGCCGAGGATCGCTTCAAGTCGAGAATACTGAGCCTGGAGTTCCGCGGTGCGTTCCGCAACCCGGTGCTCAAGTGTCTCAGCGTGGTCGCGAAGCCTCTCGTACAGTCGAGCGTTTTCTATCGCAGTTGCGGCGTGGCTGGCGAACGCCTCTAGGCGATGTCCATCACGAGAGCTGAATTGACCCGGCTTCGTGCCGTCTACGTTGAGAAGACCGACGGTCGCCCCTCCCATTCGTATAGGGGCACCCACGTAGGACCTCAGCCAGGCCCAGTCGTCGTGAAGCTTCCACGTGCCATCATGTGTCATATCGCGCACGACGATCGGCTTGCCTGTCCGAGACATCTCGGCCCAATGAGGATACTCAGAGATGGGAAGGTAATAGCCCTGCACTTCGTCCGCGACACCCAGCTTCTCGTACCCTCGCCAGCGGACGGTCCGAGCCTGGCCATCATCAATTAGCATGATGTTGAAGCAATCCCCAGGGACGACCTGTGCTACCTGCTCAAGAATCCGATCCAGCACCTGATCCAGATCCAAGGTGCTGCTCACGGCGACCGCAGCTTTCTCGAGAGCCTCGGACAGCCGACGTTGTTTCCGCTCTGCCTCGAAAAGCTGAGCATTCTCCATCGCGATGCCCAGTTGTCCAGCAACAGCAGTGTAGAAGGCAAGATCATTGTCGTCAAACGCGTCAGGCCGACTACTCTCCAGGTTGAGCACAGCTGCCACCTCGTCGCTCACCTTCACCGGGACGGCTAGCTCGGAACGCACGTCCGTGGCAGCGGCAGCGTAGAAGCCAGCTTGTCGAACATCATGGACTACCTGAGGCTCTCCCGTGGTATAGACTTGACCGGTCAGACATGCGTCGATCGGAAAGCGATACCCGCCCTCGGGCGGCACGTAGCCTAGCAGGCACGGATGGCTCACCATGAATGTTTCGCCGGAGTCCCGCCCCACCTCCGGGATCACGAAGGCCAGGTATTCTATCCCCATCGCGCGCTCCAGAACCTCGATTGTCCGGGCCAGTACCTCATCAAAATCGAGCGTGGAGGCTGCTGAAAGCATCATCTCGCGCAAGACCTCAGTCTCAGCCAGCTGTCTCACCGTCTCTTGGTGCAGCTGGGCATTCTCGATTGCGATACCTGCCTGCGCGGCGAACGCCTCGGCCAGCTTGGCGTGCGCATCCGTGTAAAACCCCGGCGTTCTCTTGTCGAGGGCGATCATGCCGATCGTCCGATCTCCCACAACCATCGGCACACCCAGCCAGGAGCGAATGGCAGCCGCGGTATGTGGTTCTCGCCTGAAAGCCTCATAAACCTGCGGGGCGTCCTCAAGTATCACGGGTTTCCCGGCCCGGATCACGTCTCGGTTTGGATGATCTTCGTCCAATGGGAAAGACAGCCCCACAATCCCGGAGAGATCCGAGAACCCACGACCGCCCACGATATCGACTCGGTCGCCCCGGGCGAGGAGTACCGACGCCGTGTCGTAGGGCACGACGCGCTGGAGTTGGGCCAAGACACGCTCGACGACTTCGTCGCGGTCCAATGCCGTTGTGAGAGCCAGAGCCGCCTCCCGAAGGGTCTCCTGCTCGAGAGCGCGATCTCGAGTTTCATCATACAGTCTGGCATTCCGGATGGCAATGGCCGCCTGATCGGCCAGCAGATCGAGCACCCACAGCTCCTGATCCGTGAAGTCGTGGGGCTCCTGATAGGCAATGTTCATCACTCCCTGCACTTCATCGCCGATGGTGAGCGGCATGCCGACAATGGCCCCCTCCCATCTCCGATTCTCGAAGATCTTGTGCCGCATGGCATCGGCAACGACGATGCGCTCTCCACTTCGTGCCACGCTATAGGTCAGGCCGTGCGGCCGGATGGTGTCAATTGGCTCATCTTGGCGCTCACCGTCCCACATGGCTGCTCCAAAGAACAGTGTCTCCTCATCGTAAAGAAAGATATGGGCATCCTCGGCCGATGCCAGATTGAGAGCCCCCTCGAGGATCGTCTCCAAGACCGGCTCGAGTTCCAGAGCGGAGGTGAGCTGCAAGCTTGCTTCGCGCACAGCCCGAAGCTCAGCGACTCTCTGCCTGGCCACCTCGAACAAACGGGCATTCTCAATGGCCGCGGCGATGTGGCCCGCCAGAGCCTCCATCGCCATGACGTCGTGCTCAGTAAAGCCATCAAGTTCCTCGCTCTGAAGGTCCAGCACACCGATTACCTTGTCGCGATACTTGAGTGGCACGTCGAGTTCCGACTTGGTCTCAGTTAGATAGGCTGGAATGTAGCGCGGATCCTGGCTCACGTCATTTGCCAGAAGCGACTCTCCTCGGCGTGCCACACATCCTATCATCCCCTCGTTGATAGCCTGCCGGAAGCCGGATGGCGTCTCGCCGGCGAAGCCGCCTGCACCCGCTTTGAAGACTAGGTCTCCCCTCTCCTCGTCGATAAGCATGATGCTGGCATAGTAGTAGCCGAATGCCTCCGTGATCATCTCGACTGTTCTCCGCAGCACGTCGTCCAGATCTAGGACGGACGTGATGCTCTCTGCCACCCTGGAGACCGTGGCCAGCTGCGCCGATCTCTCGCGCTCGGCCTGGAAAAGCCGAGCATTCTCTATGGCGGCGGCGATCTGTGTACCCAGCGTTTCCAGGGTCGTTACGTCCAGGTCGTCGAAAGCGTCGTATTCATCATCCTGCAGGTCAAGCACGCCGATGACTCTGTCGCCGCTCTTGATCGGGACGGCGAGCTCTGACCTGGTGTGTTCTGTCGCCTTCCGCACGTAGTGGGGATTCCTGCTCACGTCGTTGCTCAGCTGGGTTTGGCCGGTCGCCGCGGCGTGACCGGTCATACCTTCCCCCACCGCCAGCGAGAGGTCTCCGGGCAGGAGATCTACGTAGGCGCCGGCGATAGATTGCATCCGCAGACGCCCGTCTCCAGAACTGGGCGTGCCCTGGTTGTCGAGCAGGAGCAGGATCACATTGTGATAGTCGAAGGAATCTCGCACCGCCGACACAATGGTATCCAACAGCACATCGGGTTCCAGCTCGCTACTCACGTGCCGTCCTGCCTCCGAAAGGAGTGCGGCCTGGCGGGCTCGTCTCTGCGATTCCTCATAGAGTCGCGTCTTCTCCAGGGCCATAGCTACCTGGTCAGCGATGGTGACGAGTAGCTGCTCATCTTCATCACCATAGGCGAAGGGGGCGTACGCCTGAACAGAGATGACCCCCGTGACCTGCCCTCCAGCCCGCATGGGCACGCCGAGCCAGGACCGTGAGACTTTCTCGGTGCCCCACGTCTCGGCGGGAGGCAAGTCGTCTTGCTCTCGATCATAGTCCTCGATGAGCAGAGGTTTCCCCTCGGTGACCACAGAAGCAGTCAAACCAGGCCTCAGCGGCCTTCTGCTACGTGGCTCTCGAATTCCCTCATCGACCGAGAGCCGAAAATCCAGTTCGTCCTCCTCTCGATCGTAGAGTGCGAGGAAGAAGGCGTCAGCCTCAAAGAGCGCCCCGACTTCTTCGTATACGGCCTCAACCAGATCGTCGAGATGCAACGCAAGATTCGCTCTGTGAGCCACGTGATTGACAGCCCTCAGCTGAGAAGTCCTGCGCTCCGTCTGCTCGTGAAGACGCGCGTTGCGAATGGCGGTGGCGGCCTGGCTGGCGAATATGGACAGCAGGTCCAGATGTGTCTGATCGAAAACTCCTGCTCGCGTCACGTTGTACAGGGTCAATGTGCCCATTGCTTTGTGGCCGAAAACAAGGGGGACCGCAAAGGCTGACTTCTCCCCGTGCAGTTCGCCCAGTTCGATGCCCCTCGTCTGCGGATCGGCGCTCACGTCGTCTATGATTACAGGCTGCTGGTGCGAGAAAGCCCAACCGACGTATCCCTCGCCGGGGGCGAAACGCGACGCCTCAACAGCCTTCGGGCGGAACCCGACACTGGCCCGCACGACCAACTCGTCCCTTCCCTCGTCCAACAGATGAAGCGCGCCCTTCTCAGCAGGTTCGGTCGCCTCTATGGCAGCTTCGATCACCCGCTCCAGCACAGCGTCCAGATCGAGGATTGAGACTAGGTCTCGGCTGACCTCGAGCAATGAACTCGTCTCGCGCAGGCGACGACGGCTGTCCTCGTACATCCGGGCATTGCGAATGGCGATTGCCGCTTGCGTGGCGAAAAGCTCCAAGAGCCGTGCATCCTCCCTCGAGAATACCCGTGGTGAGTCCGCCTTCACCTCCAGCACTCCCAGGAACTCGTCACCCCACTGAACAGGCACGCCCATGTCGGCACAGTGACCCACGTGGTCGGCCCAAGCAGCCGATCTTCCGCCCCAGCCGGCGTAATCGTCCACTACAATCGTCTCCCCAGTCTGCCAGATCTTGCCAGCCAGCCCTTCTCCTGCCGAAAGCGTGGTCCGAGCAGGCAGCTCGTCATAGCCGATGTGGATACAGAACTCCAACACATCTCGTTCCGGCTGATACAAGTCGAACCCACCCGCGGTTCCGTCCACGAGCTCTATTGCGCGCGCAACGATAGATCGGAGCAGCTCGTCAAGGTTCAGCTCACCTACGATGTCCAGCCCCACGTCGCGGACGGCTTCAAGCTGCTTCGTACGCCTGCGCAGCGTTCGCTCAACCCTCTTGCGCTCGGTGATGTCCGTGTAAGAGGTCACCGCTCCGGCGAATTCGCCCTCGATGAGGATCGGAGCCGCCGCCAAGATCACGTCCACCGACGTTCCATCCTTCCGATACCGTATGCATTCGGCTTGATGCACCGTCTCGCCGCCAAACACGCGTCGTGTCAGGTCGGCCGCCTCTTTCAACACCTCATCGCCCAGCGAGGCGATCAGAGCATCCAGGTCGCAGCCCATGGCTTCGCTTGAAGCGTACCCGAAGAGCTTCTCCGCTCCGGGATTCCATTCCGCCACCCTATGCTCGGTGTCCAGAGCAATGATGGCAC
>JASFVD010000148.1:0-6038 GCA_050050015.1 Anaerolineae bacterium
GGTCCATCGTCACCGGGTGCTCTGGGTCATCCCATCCCGTCAGCGCCGGAGGGCGGACCAAGACGCAGCCGTAGTAGGACGCAACTTTGAGACCTTCCAGCGGCTGCGTCACCTTCTCCTTGAGCTCACCGTAGTCCAGGTCGTTTGCGAGCACCTCCAGCAGGTGGCGAGGTCGCACGTCCCCCTCATAGTGGAATCCCAGGATCCGCTCCATCTTTTCTCGCCAGGCCTCGTCCTCGCGCATCTTGATGTTGGCGTCGCGACAGTGCTGATAGCAGGCAGGGCACGGAATGACCATGTCCAGCCCCGCCTCCTGGGCCAACGCCACGTTGCGGCCCGGCAGAGCCAACCCAAGCTCGTGGTTGAGGCTGTGGGCCGACGAAGCTCCGCAACAGTTCCAGTCGTCGAGTTCGGTCAGCTCAATGCCGAGAGCCTCGCAAACAGCCTCAGTTGACAGGCCAAACTCGACGGCGGTTGTCTCCGACGTGCATCCAGGGTAGTACGTATATCTCATGTCCGTCCTCACCCGCCCAACTGCTCCTCTTGGGATGATTCACCAGCCGCTTCCTGATAGAGGGCCTTGATCTCCGCCAATCCTTTGATGCGATCTGGGAGAAGCGAGAGCTTGCCGTTCAGTACGAGGTCGCGGCCCAACTTCATATCGCCCATGAGCCCCTTGAAGAAAACGGGGTACTCCGTCAGGAGACAGCGAGTCTTGAACTCGGCCAACATCGTGACTTCGTGCATCCGTCCCCACATTCTGATGCTGTCCAGGAATGATCGGTGCAGCGAGTAGACGGCGGTTTCCGGAGCGTAGCCCTCCTGCAGAGCCATCTGCCGGAGCACATCCATCACCGGAGCCAGTCGAATCTGATTGGGACACCGTGTGCCGCACGCCTCACACCCGATGCACATCCAGATTGTCCTGCTGCTGAGGACTCTCTCCTCCTGCCCCAGCTGGATCATGCGTAGCAGCTGAGCCGGCTTGTAGTCCATCACGAAAGCCGTCGGGCACCCAGCCGTGCACTTCTGGCAGTAGTAGCAGCTGCTCACGTCCTCGCCGCTGCGACCTTGCACCACGTCGCTGAAAGCGAGATCAGCCACCACAATGGGTGCCTCCACCCCAAGCGCCGCTCCATCCGCCATAGCTACCTCTCCATCCCTCAGAGGCCCTGAGGGGCTATCGACGAAGTCCTAGATACGAGACGTCGGTCCAACCAGGATTATAGCTGGACGTACCTCGCCCAGCAAATAAAAGATATTGTTCAAAGCAATAGCTCTATTGCCAGCCCGAACGCTGTGGCAGTCGGCGCCGAATGGCTCAAGTCAACTTCGCGCGACGGTGCGCCTTCCAGACGTTGCGGCCCACCCTCTCAACCTAGAAGACCCCTGAGCTGTCCACAAGCCAGAGGACGAGAATGGCCATGTCAAGCGTCTCACCATCATCAGTGACGAAGTAGTCTTCCAACGTCACCTCGTGACGGAAGCCCAGGTTCTCAAAGGCCTTGATGACCTGAGGCTGCGTGAGCACGACCTCGGCATACAGCTGCTGTAGCCCTACTCGGCGAGCAACGTCGATCAAGGAACGCACCATTAGCGTCCCGATTCCCTGGCGACGGTAGTTGCGATCGAGAAAGATGCGCACCCAGGCCAGGTGGCGGTGGAAGTGTTCGCCGAAATGGAGCATCGCCTCACCCACCATCCTGCCGTCGACCATTGCCACGAGGGGGAAGACTCTCTTCAGGTCGAGATCCTCGACCCAGCTCCTCACCACGTCCGGGTCGCCCGCGTCGCTGCGGAAATACTGCAGATCCTGCTGAGATGCTCGAGCGAAAAGGTCTACAAGGTCCTGCTCGTCCTGCTTCGTTAGCGGGCGCAGCAGGAGTCGCGCGCCGGAAGGCAATGTCTTCAACTTGCGATAGTTCCCCAACTGCTTCCAGACATCTGACATGTGCTTCCTCCCTCTATCCGGTCAACCTAGCCGCCAACCCACCAACGGGGACTACTCACCTATCTGCACCAGACTCCCAGCCATCCTCACAACAGGTGATCCCCAATTGACCAACGACCGACCAACGAGCCTCAAGTCCTCGGTCATCGATCAGTCGTATCTTCCGCGACAACCGACCGCGGATCTACATAGTGATCATCAAGACCCCACGTCTCCTCAGGCAAACCTAGCGCCACGGCCATCAGCTGCGTGAAATAGAGCACAGGAACTCTGTCCCCACTCCGACTCGCACCTGTCTCCCGCTGAGGATAGTCGAGATTGAACTGACATAGAGGGCACGCCGTGATGATCACGTCGGCGCCGTGCGCCCTCGCTGAAGCTACGATCTCCCTGGAGAGCGTCTCCGGGACATCTGGCTCCTTGACGGTCAGATAGGACCCGCAGCATTCGACATTATAAGGGAAGTCAATCGGCTCGGCGCCCAACGCGCGCACCAGATCGTGCAGGATGCGAGGGTTCTCCGGATCGTCAAGGCCGATCTCTTCGTAGGGACGCAAGAGGAGACATCCGTAGTAGGGTGCGACGTTCAGCCCGGTCAGCGGCCTCTTCACGCGCGCCGCCAGCGCATCAGGATCCTCATCCCAACCTAGGTCGTCGCGAAGCAACTCAAGGAAGTGTGCCACGTGCACATCCCCCTCGTACTCCTGGTCCGTGAACCAGTTGATGCGATCGAGCATCTCCTCATCGCGCTCCAACAGTGCCTGGGAGCGGCGAAGGACGTTGAAGCAGATCGAACAGAGCGTTGCGACGCGGTTGCCAGCCTCCTGGGCCTGATAAAGAATCCGAGTCGGAGCGATGAGGGCCATCGAGTCGTCCAGCATCAGAGGAAACGTCGCCCCACAGCACTGCCACTCGGGCAGCTCCTCAAGACTCAACCCGAGCGCCTCCGCCACCGCTCTCCCCGAGCGGTCGTAGTTCTTCGCGTTCGTTGAAAGTGTGCAGCCTGGAAAATAAGAAATGCCCATTAGCTAGCTCCAATGCTTCGCACCTCGGCAATTTGTCAAAGGCCGTCCAGAAGCCATCAGCGATCCGAAGGGCTGCCAGCCTACTTCATGTACTTTCGCCATCCGCCAATGATCGCGAGCTGGGGCAACTCCTGCAGCAAGTCCTCCGGTAGATCATTCAGATCCAGCTTGGCAACACCCTTGCGGAGCGAGACCTGACGCAGCGCCTCCATCAGTCGCGGTAGATCTACGCCCTTGGGACAGCGCGCGACGCACGTGAGGCAAGAGGCGCAGATCCAAATGGTGTTCGTCTCCAATACCTCTTCCATTCCGAGCTGGGCCATACGGATGACCTGGCTGGGCAGTATGTCCATCGTAGCCACAATTGGGCAGCCCGCACTGCACTTGCCGCACTGGTTGCACACCAGAAGATCCTGACCGCTGATCTCCTCCACCTGACGGACAAACCGGCCTCGCACTTTCTTGACGGAAATCTCAGTTCTCACAGTACCTCCACAGACCCGACGTCGTGGCTGTGCTTCCCATGTCCGGATCCTTCACTCGTCCGAAGTATACCAACTCAATCGTCAACTTGGGTCAGTCCAGGGCACCCGCCGTCCGCAGGGCGGACAGCAAGGTGTTCTTGAGCAACATGGCAATGGTCATCGGACCTGTACCACCGGGTACTGGCGTCAGAAACCCAGCCACTTGCTCGACCTCGTCGAAATCGACGTTGCCTACAACACGATACTCCTTCTCCCCCTCGGCCTTCACGCGGCTCCAACCCACGTCAATGACAGCAGCTCCAGGTTTGACCCAGTTCGCTCTCACCATCCTCGGCTCATCAATGGCGGCGACGAGAATGTCAGCCCGCCTGCTTATCCCCGGCAGATCCTCGCTGTGAGGATGGCAGACGCTCAGCGTCGCGCCACGGTGAAGAAGCAGAAGAGCCGTAGGCAGCCCGACGATGTTGCTGGGCCCAAGCACCACCGCTTCCTTACCACTGATATCCACGCCGTACCTATCCAGCAACTCGATGCACCCAAGAGGCATACACGGCGCGAAGGTCGGTTCCACATCGTGCAAGGCCAGACGAGCGATGTTGACCGGATGGAAGCCATCTACGTCCTTCTCCAGCGCGATGGCGGCCAGAGCCACGTCGTCATCCAGGTGATCGGGTAGAGGAAGCTGCACAAGAATACCGTGTACATCTGGGTTGGCATTCAGCGCTGAGATCTCGTCCAACAGCTCCTCTTGACTCGTTTCCGCGGGAAGGTGATGGCCAAACGCACGCATGCCGACCTGCTCGCATTGTTTCTCCTTCAAGGACACGTACGTCTGGGACGCAGGATCCCCTCCCACCAGCACGGTCGCCAAGCCAGGCACGACGCCGTGCTCAGCTTTGAGCTGCTCCACCTTCACCTTGACCTCATCGCGAATGACCGACGATGTGGCCCTTCCGTCTAGCAGCGTTGCTGTCATATCCTCTCCCTTGCGCGAGACCCTGATGGGTCGGCCCGTCGACGCCGCGACTGCTGCGCTTCAACAGGCTGGCCTCGGATCTCGCACCCCTCCAGTATCAATCGGCTGAGCTAAAGACGTAGATACGAATCGGTGTAGATTATATCGTTCTGGAGCACCTGCACTGATTTCCAGATCTCTTCCTGCTGAGGATCATCAAGGTCGAAATCCTCAGCTTGGGGCTCTTCCATCGCCGCGATCCGATCGTGCAGCTTGAGGAGGCATGCGCCCAAAGGGGTTGAGTCGTCCTGCTCCTCAACGATCCGAATGGACTCCATCAGGGCCTCGTCGAAGGGGTCGGCAATAATCATGTCGACGCCAGCCCCCATGATCATCACCTGGTAGACCCGGTTGAGCAGTGGACGCATCTCGTGAGGCACCGCGTTGGAGACGTTGGACAGGCCAGCGTTCGTCTTCGGCGCAGGATCCCAGGCAACTTTGAGCATGCGGACGGCGTCGATAAACTCGGGGCAGTATTCCTGGCATCCCGACACGGTGAGAACCAACGGGTCGATGATGAAGTCCTCCATCGGGAAGCCAATCTCCAACATACGAGGTATGAGCTTCTCGATGGCAATGGTGACCCGCTCGTCAGCGCTGACGGGGATCATGCCCGACTCCATGGTAAGACCAATGAGACGTGTGTTGTACTCTGCCGCCACAAGGGGGACTTTCTCCAGCGACTCGTCCTTGGCAGAGACAGAGTTTATGATGGGCTGAGCCTTCGAGACAACTTTGCAGGCCGCCTCGATCGCGTCGAGATTGGTCGTGTCGAAGACCAAGGGGACGTCCACGACTTCCTCGACAGTCTCGACCAGCCAGGGGAGAATCTCTACACCTTCCCTCTTTTGGGGACCGATGTTCAGATCTACGGCGTCTGCGCCTGCCTCCACTTGGCGAACCGCCATATCCTGGAAGAACTTGGCGTCCCGTTCCTCGATGGCTCTTGCCACCTTGGGTGCAACGACGTGGATATTCTCACCAATGATGTACATCCTTATGCCTCCTGGAATCTCTTACCGTATGCCCATGACGCCGCTGCATCAATCACGCCGCCACGCTAGAGGTGCCTAGTTGATACGTGTAACGCCGGAGCTCGCCCATTCGCGAGCTCTAGCGCCTGCCGTTCCGAAGTATGTCCTCAGCGATCTTTCTCACTGCCTGATTGAGACCCGTGTCTGCCGGAAGGTTCACGAGCGGCCTCCCCGTGAACTCGAACTCCGCCATAGCTGGCTCTTCAGGCAGCGTGCCGATCAGGTCCAGATCGGCCTCCTTAATCGCTTCAGCCAACGGCCCCGGCACAGCATCCGCGCCACCGTGACCATCGTCTCTCAGGCGATTTAGGACCAGATACACGTGATCCACCCCGATCTCGAGTTCAGGCACCATGTCCTGCATTCGTTTCGCCGTCGACAAACCCCGCTGAGTGGGGTCACTCACGAGAAGGAGAACGTCGACATCCCGTGTCGTGCGCCGGCTCAGGTGCTCCATACCCGCTTCATTGTCAATCACCACAAAGTCATACTGCTTCTCAAGCCGATCAAGGATCACGCGCAGCATCT
>JASFVD010000149.1:0-6033 GCA_050050015.1 Anaerolineae bacterium
CAACTCCGGAGCCGACTGTGACGAAGCCGACGATCCTCGTCGTAGACGACGACACCGAGCTCGTGCCTCTCCTGGAGGCGATGCTGCGGCACGAAGCCTGTAGCTTCGTACCCGCCTACGACGGAGAGGAGGGCCTCGAAAAGGCTCAGAGCCAACAACCTGACCTGATCCTGCTCGACCTCATGATGCCAGGTATGAACGGCTTCGAGGTCTTGGAGCAACTCAAGGCCCAGGACAACACGGCCGAAATCCCGGTGATCGTTCTCACCGTCAAGAGCCTGACAGACGAGGAGAGGCAGCAACTAAACACACATATAGAGGCGCTCGTGCACAAGAGCACTCTCACGCCTCAGGCTCTTGCGGAGAAAATCGGGTGCGTCGAGGCAACGCGATCAGTGGCAGTACCCGAAACGTAACGTCGGCGCTCCTGACAACAGGTCACAGCCTGCCCCCTTCAAATGCGCAAGCCGGCGGCCGCGTAGGAGCCATGGGCCCCACTGCTCCATCGTGGATGAAGCCGGCAGTGACGCTGCACGCACGCCTAGCGGTCGGGGGGTTCGACGTGCACGAAAGCCAAGTCGACGTTGTCCAGGTGCTGCACCGCCTCCTGTACGTCTTCTCCGATAGCGTGGGCCTCGTCGAGCGTCAGATTGCCATCGACGTCTACGTGCATGTCAACCCGCAACTCCGGGCCAACGTAGTCGGCAATAACCTGGTGAACGTCCAGAACGCCAGGCACGGCAGACGCAGCGTCGACGATATCGCCGATAACCTCAGGTGGCGCCCCTCTTCCCGTCAGATAGCCCAGGTTTTCGCGGAGTACCTCCCACATAGCACGGAAGATCCACAGCGCTACGGCAATCCCTGCGAGCGGATCGACCACCGGGTGAACAACGTTCGAGCCCAGAACACCTACCCATGCCGCCAAGGAAGCCAAGACATCGGCCAGGTTGTCTCGAGCGCTGGCGCGAAGAGCGGGACTCCTAGCTCTCCGCCCCCAATCCACTAACAGTCGGTACATCAACAGCTTCACGACAGCGCTCCCCACAAGGGCGACGGTCGGCCAGGTTGGCGCCACGGCCATACCTCCGCCGCGAAAGCGGCGCACACCCTCTCCAACAGCGGTGAACCCGGCCAAGCCCATGGCGACCGCGATGAACAAGCTCACCATAGGCTCAAAGCGGCTATGACCCTGCGGATGTGTTTCATCGGCTGGTTGCTGCGCCAGGTACAGGCCAGCCACCATCATCGCGCTGTAGAAGGTATCGGAAAGGGAATTGGCGGCATCGGATAGAACGGCACTGCTGCCTGCCTTCCAGGCAACCACACCCTTCGCTGCCGCCAATACAGCGTTGCCCACGATAGCGGCGACAGTCGCCCGCCGATACAGCGCTCGCCGTGAGCGATCCAGGGATTCGTGCCGCACGTTTCTTATCTCCGCAGGTGTTCGCCCTGCCATCAGATTCCCTATCTTTGCCTGTAGTCGCCGCAGCCTAGGCAACACGCCCGGCCCGACTTGACGGGCCATCACCCGTTGGAGGCCCGAGAACACGACGTGGGGATGTGCCGAATCGATGATAGCACGCCCGACGGGTTTTTACAACCCTGTCGGTTATGCTACAATAACGACCAACATGAGGGACCCTCGCCTGGTTCTGGCTTCCCGATCGCCTCGCCGCCGCAAATTGCTTCGCCTCCTGAGGCTACCGTTCGACACCATGGTAGCCAAGGTGGATGAGACGCCCAGGCCTGACGAGGCACCCGAGGAGCTGGTTGTCAGACTCAGCCGCGCCAAGGCCCACAGCCGAGAGCTCGACGGCGCGCGTGGGACCATTGTGATCGCGTGTGATACGGTCGTGGCGCTTGCTGGGGGAGTAGACCAAGCCTCCATCTTGGGAAAACCGCGCAATCCACGGGAGGCGAAGCACATGCTCCGTCGCCTGCGAGGATGCCGCCACACCGTCTACAGTGCAGTAACGCTCCTGGATTCTGGCGGTCACACCTCAACTGAGGTAGCCAAGACAGTGCTGAGGATGCGAGACTACTCCGAGACCGAGCTCGCCGCCTACGTTGCCAGCGGAGATCCTCTAGACAAGGCCGGCGCATACGCCATCCAACACCAAGGCTTCGATCCGGTTCGGGAATTAGAAGGCTGCTATGCCAGCGTCATGGGACTGCCGCTGTGTCATGTCGCGCGCAGCCTACGACGCCGCGGAATCCCTAGTCCCGTGGACGTCCCAGCTGCCTGTCAGGGTCACACCGGCCACCCATGCACAGCATATCAGGGAATCATCGGCTCGTGAGCTCTCTGGACATGGGTTCCGCCATCCAACGGCTGCTTCTTGTCGCCTGCGCGCTGGCGGTCGTCGGGGCGGGCTGCACCGTCACCCCCGTCGAGCAGCTGCCAAGTCGTCCAAGCCCGACGCCGACCGATCAACCAACGAGCACCCCGGTGCCTGCGGCGCCCCCGGAGGCGACGGCTGACGCCTTCCTGCGGGCCTGGGAGGTCCAGGACTACGGAACCATGTACGCGCTTCTCTCGCCGCGCAGCCGCGGCTACATCGGAGCCGGAGAGTTCGCCAATCGCTACCGCAATGCCCTGACAACCGCCTCTGTATTGACCGTCACCACAGCACTCCAATCAGTGCTCGGTGGGAGCGATAGGGCGACCGCGGCATTCCACGTTAAGATGGAGACGGCGCTCTTTGGCACGCTGGGCGCCGATGTCACTATGCAGCTTCTTCCTACCGGAGGCAGCTGGGGGATCGACTGGGACACAAGCCTGATTTGGCCGGGACTGGCAGGGGACAAATACTTCCGTACCTCCTACAGTATCCCAGTTCGGGCGAACATCTACGACTCCGATGGCCTGGGTTTGGCGACCCAAGGGACGATCGTGACTCTGGGCGTCATTCCCGGGGAGATTGCAGATGAACAGGCCCTACTCCAGGCATTGAGCTCCATCACCGGCCTATCCGCCGAAGCCATTCGCGACAGGTACGAGTCGGCCAATCCGGAATGGAAGGTCCCTATCGCGGATGTACCGGCGGAGGTCAGCGTGGAGCGGAACAACGTTCTCGCTTCCCTCGAAGGATTGTACCGCGAGGAAAAAACAGGGCGCATGTATCCTCACGGCGAGGCCGCACCGCACGTCGTAGGATGGGTGGCGCCCGTGCCTGCCGAGGATCTTGCGGAATACCGATCGCGGGGGTATCGAGGTGACGAGATGGTCGGCATTGCAGGCCTCGAGGCCTGGGGCGAAGAGATCCTGGCGGGCCGACACGGAGGAACCCTGTCGATCGTCACGGCCGCTGGCGAAGAGGTGACGCAACTCCGACACAGCAAGGCGGCACCTGGTCGCTCCATCTACACCACATTGGATCGAGACTTCCAGGAGAAAGCTCGGGAGATCTTGGGCGGTCGGACCGGATCCATCGTGGTGCTCGACGCTAAGAGTGGCGCAGTGCGCGCCATGGTCAGCGGGCCGGGCTTCGATCCCAACATCTTCGTTGGACCTAGCGGCGACGCGGAACGCTCGCAGGTTCTGGGGGATCCACGTCATCCCCTGGTCAACCGTGCCCTGCAGGGCACCTACCCCACCGGCTCTGTGTTCAAGATCGTGACGATGTCAGCCGGCATGGAACAGGCCGGCATGGTCCCTTTGGAGACCACGTTCAACTGTCCCGGCTACTGGGACGGCTTGGGCATCGGGGCGCGCAAGTATTGTTGGAAGGAGAGCGGACACGGGCGGATCGTGCTACAAGACGGACTCTCCGCGTCCTGCAACGTGGTCTTCTACAACGTGGGAAAGGCGCTACACGACCTGGATCCCGAGATCCTCCCCAGGCTCGGAAGCGGCTTTGGACTGGGCGAGCCGACAGGCATCGAAAGCCTAGTGGAGGAGGACGGGCTGATGCCGAGCCCGGAATGGAAACAAGAGGCTCTGGGCGAGACCTGGTACCCAGGCGACACGGTAAACCTGGCTATTGGTCAAGGCTATCTACGCGTCACACCAATGCAAGTAGCCCGCATAATGGCCGCCGTGGCCAACGGTGGCACCCTCTACCGGCCGTTCGTCGTGGGGCGCCTTGAGGCCAGTCAGGAGGCGCCGGAAGTCGTGACGGCACCCAAGGCTGTGGGCACATTGCCAATCAGCTCAGAAAATCTTGCAGCCCTTCAGGCGGGACTGCTTGGCGTAACGACAAAGTCCATTGGCACGGCCAGCCACCGCTTCGAAGGTCTGACGATCGAGGTCGCCGGCAAGACCGGAACGGCGGAAGCGGGCGGCGTCGACGCGAAGCCCCATTCCTGGTTCGCGGCCTACGCACCGGCTGACGATCCAGAAATCGCACTCGCCGTAGTTGCCGAGAACGCCGGGGAGGGCTCCACCGTGGCGGCGCCGCTGGCGCGACAGGTCATTGAAGCGTACTACGGTCTTCCCCTGACCGACCTGCCTCCGGCCGCGGAAGAGGACTACGTGCCACCGACTCCGACAGCCGAACCCTAGCGTCGTCGGTCGGCTCTTCTGCCCAGCACCTTCTCACATACTCGACGGTCACGGTATTCGCGCCGAGAGGCCAGCACAGACACAGTGACCGTTGACGTACATCGTGATCGCTTCCCCACGCCACTGGGACACTCCGCCGCTGCGCGGCAGGCCGGACTAGGGTTCACGCCGGCACGCTGCGATGAAGTGACAGACAGCGGCTACCCACTTCTCGGGAGCTCAGTTTACGTATGGAGTCCTGATCGGGAAGAGAGAAGACAACCCGACTCCAGTCACTGGTCGATCACTGACGTCTCGTCAAGGGGGTAGACTTGGTGCCGCATAATGAGCTCAGGCAATACTAGTCGCCGTAGTCGGGGTTCTGGAGATGTGGGCACCACTTCGCTCAGCTCCTTGCGGATGTGCGACACCTTGCTCTTGTCAGTACCCGTCGGCCCGAAGGCTTGCACCAGATCGTGCACCTTCCGCGTCCTCACCCCTTCCACGTACGCCGACTGAATCACGGCCATCAATGCCCGTTCGGCCCGCCGTCGAGGCTCCAGAAAGCTCGGGCAATACGATCCGTGTCGCAGCTTCGGTATCTGCAGCGGAATCTCTCCCACCCTCGTGTCCCAGACCGGGTCTCGGTATCCGTTCCGGTAGTCTTGCCGGCTCTCGCTGCGCTCATATCTTCCCGCCCCTATCTGCTCGCTGACCTCTATTTCCATCAGCACTCGGGTCATCACCTCAATCATGCTCCGCAGGAAGTCCGGTTTCAACTCCATCAGCGTATTGCGCAGATACTGAGCCGGTGTTACAGTTCTCCTGGCCATCGGATGCACCCAGTGGCCTCTCTCGTCGAGCCTCCAATTCACACCAACTCATAAGACATTCTCTGTGGCCCGGACGCCACAAGCGTTGCGGCGTTGTCTAGATCCCGGGCGTGACACAGGCTCCAGGACTGCTGCGCCTCACACGACACAAACGTTGTGTCGTTTACTAGCTATCGCCTTGGCATTCGAGATGGTCGTGGAACCTTTCAGCTCTGTGGACCTGTGACTGAGTGTGCGCTGCATGTTGTCACGCATCACCTTCCCGCCATCACCCAGAGCACGGCCGACAACCTACGCAAGGCGGGATGGGACCGCGATTCTGGTCGAGGGCGCATCAATACCCTGCTTGAAGTTACGATGGGGTGCACACCGTCTCGGGCCAGGGCATAGAGTGGGACGCGCTGGCGGTAGACTCCTGCCGGTCGGCCCTTGGCTGACGCCGGCCGAGCCTGTGGGCGGTGGCGCGGACTGACAAAGGCGGGCCGGCGCTGTCCTGGGTTTCGCACGGGAGCGCCAGGGCAGTGGGGCAGGGGCGCCGGAGAGGCATCGTGGTCCCTTTGCCCTGGTGGTTACTAAGATAAATTAACCAAGTATTGAAAAAATGACTCGCTTGTGATACACTACGGCAACTGGGGGGAAGCGCTCCTTGCCGGCCCAAGCGCCTCGGTCAAGAGGCGGCCCGTACGCAGGAGCTTTGTCTATCTTGGGGAGACA
>JASFVD010000150.1:0-5990 GCA_050050015.1 Anaerolineae bacterium
CCTCGATCGGGGTATCATCAGGTTGCTGCAGGCCGACGGGCGGATGCCGTTCACGCAGGTTGCCGACCGCGTCAATGTGACCGAAGGGACAGTTCGTCGGCGTGTCCGCCAGCTGCTCGACCGGGGAGTGATGCAGATTGTGGCCATCGTGGAGCCTCGGATCCTGGGGTGGGCCGCCGCTGCAATGATCGGGGTGGAAGTCGAGGCTGGAAGGGCCGAGGAGGTCGCCGATAAGATCGCCAGCTTCCCCGAGGTCAGCTACCTGTTCATGGTTTGCGACGAGTTCGATCTCTTTGCCGAGATCATCTGCGAGGACCGAGAGGGCTTCATGAGCTTTCTAGACGACAAGCTCTACGAGACGTCGGGGATCATGTCCGCCCGCACGTTCATGATACTGGACACGTACAAGATCTCGTATCGATGGGGCGAGGCCGTCTCCCACCCACGAGGGTCCGCACGTAGGATAGCAGGAGACGTGGGCGCGTGGTAGGGAGGTCGCTCCCGAGTCGTGGCGGGCCTGGAGTCCTCGGATGGAGCTGTGGATGGATGCGCTTCCGCGGCGTAAGTCCCGCCGCGAAGCTCGCATCGGGTGCAGGCTCGGCTGTCTTGCCAAGCGCGCCGTCAGGCCATGGTCGAACCTGCGTGCCAGTAATCCGTGAGGCTGTGGCGGCAACATCTGGGAGGTTCTGATCGCCGTGCCATCCCATCAGGTCTGTCTGACGTTCGACTTCGATGCCCTGAGCGTGTGGTTGGGCGACCGCCCCGACGCCACGCCCGCCATGCTCTCGCGAGGGGAGTTCGGCGCCCGGGTTGGCGTACCGCGCATCTTGGCGCTTCTCTCCGAATACGACGTCCGAGCGACCTTCTTCGTTCCGGGGCACACGGCCGAGTCGTTCCCGGACACGGTCCGCTCCATTCTGGATGCGGGGCACGAGGTCGCCCACCACGGGTACGGGCACCAAGACCCCAGCACGCAGACAGAGGAGGAAGAGCGGCGCAGTCTGGAGCGCGGGATGCGCGTGCTGGAGCGACTCACGGGTCGCCCGCCCCTCGGCTACCGCTCGCCCTCCTGGGACTACAGCGAGAATACCCTTTCGCTGCTGGTGGAGCACGGCTTTCTCTACGATTCGAGTCTCTTTGCCGACGACTACCATCCCTATCATCCACGGTTGGGTGATGAGGTGAGTGCGGACCATCCCCTCCGGGCTGGCGAAGAGGTAGGCCTCTGGGAGTTCCCAGTGGCCTTCTTTCTGGACGACTGGCCCCATTTTGCGTTCGACTTCGAGGCGATGCCCTGCGGACCGTCGACACCTTCCGCTGTCTTTGAGATATGGTCCGGGGAGCTCGACTACATGATCGAGCGCGAGGAGAGTGGGACTCTTACGGTGACCATGCACCCTCAGATTATCGGGCGCGGCCACCGCATGGCACTGCTCGAGGGATTCATCCGGCACGTCCAGAAGCGCCGCGTGAGTTTTGCGCGGATCGGTGACGCGGCCAGAGATCTGGCTGCGGAAAGGACATGATGGGCAAACCTGCTCTTAAGCGGATTGAGGTCTTTGGCGATCCCTACGAGCGCGGGTGTCAGTACGGCGCGCAGGCCGAGGGACGGATCCGGCGGTGCATCGAGGTATATCAGGGCATCTTCGAGACCTACGCGGGGTGGGATTGGGAGCAGGTCACGGAGCACGCCAGTACCTACGTCCCCGCGATCCAACGCTACAGGGAACACCTCCTGGACGAGATGCGTGGAATCGCCGGCGGAGCGGGGCTGGCGCTGGACGACGTGCTGGCCCTCAACGTTCGCACGGAGGTTATGTTCGCCGCCGTGGTGCGGTCGGCTGCCAAGGAGTGCACGGCTCTCGCCGCCCTGCCGGGGGCGACGGCGTCCGGACACACGCTGCTGGCCCAGAATTGGGACTGGAAGCCGGACGCTGGAGAGACGCTCGTCATCCTGGAGGCGAAGCCCGACCGCGGGCCGGCCTTCGTCACCGTGGTCGAGGCGGGCCTGCTGGCCAAGACCGGTCTCAACTCGGCCGGGATCGGCCTGGTGACGAACGCCCTGGTATCGGACGACGATCGAGGCGAACCGGGCGTGCCCTACCACGTGATCCTGCGTGCCATCCTGGAGTCGGAGCGGGCATCCCAGGCGCTGGACGCGATCACGCGCCGTCGGCGCTCGTCGTCCGCCAACTACCTGATTGGCCACCGCGATGGGGAGGCGTTGAATGTTGAGGTTGCTCCCGGGGACTACTCCCGCGTGTTCGTGACCTTCCCCGACGACGGCGTCCTCGGCCACACGAACCACTTTGTGTCCCCTCGCTTCGGCCTGAAGGACGTGGGGGCGTGGGACGGGCCTGACAGCTTGATCCGCCTGCGCCGTGCGGAAAGGCTTCTCGAGGCGAGAAGGGGTGAGCTCGACGTCGATGCGTTGGGCGAGGTCCTCTCCGATCATTTCAGTTGTCCGGACAGCGTTTGCGCCCATCCGGATGATAGTGTCAAGCCGGTCGAACAGTACGCGACGTTGTTCTCCATCATCATGGACCTGGAGAGCGCCTCCATCTGGGTCGCAGCCGGCAATCCGTGCAGCTGTGCGTACGAGCAGCTGGACGTGGCGTTCCTGAGGGATGTCAACAGATCGTGAGAGAAGGCAGCGGGATTGTGCCGACAAGGATGCACTGACTATGACCGACTTGACAGAGGATCTTGCGATCCGTGATGCCACTATCATCACGCTGAATCCTGCCAACCCGAGGGCCGAGGCCTTGGCTATTAGAGGTGGACGCATCGCGGCCATAGGCTCCTGGTCGGACGTGTCGGATCGTGCCAAGGGCGTGCCAGTACTCGATCTAAATGGCCGAACCGTGGTGCCTGGTCTCATCGACACGCATGCCCACTTCCTGTGGACCGCGCTCAGTCTGGCGGCGACCGACGTTGCGGACGCCAGGGACCACGACGCGCTCAAGCGCATCCTGGAGCCGGTGGTGGCTTCGACGCCGAAGGACGACGTGGTCTTCGGCATGGGTTTCACGGAGTACCCTCTGGATACTGAGACGTTCAGCCCCATCATCGATGCGCTCGACGCCGTTGCTCCAGACCAACCCGTGTTTCTGAGCGGTGTGACCGGGCATACGTCGGCAGTGAACACCTCTGCCCTGAATCTCCTGGAGCTGCCCGAGGGGACGCCAGGCGTGAAGCGGGATAGCGCCGAGAGGCCCAACGGGCTGCTTGCCGACGAGGCCAACAGCATGGCCCTCAAGGTGTTCAGCAGGCTGTTCGGCGCCGAGGACCGAGCAGCAGAGATGCTCGCACAAGCCGTGAACAAAGCCCACTCGGTTGGCATCACGACCCTTCACGCCCTAGAGGGTGGCCCCATCGGGGACAACGCGGGCGCCGAGCATTTCCTAGCAGCCATCCCATCTCTTCCGCTGCGCATCGTGTTCTACTATCAGACCACTGATGTGGACAGAGCGCGCGCGCTTGGCCTGCCCCGCATTGGCGGCTGTATCCTGCTTGACGGGGACGTGGGGCCTCGGACCGCGGCACTGTCGGAGCCCTACGTGGACGACCCGAAATGCTACGGCACGCTCTACTTCACCCAAGAGGAGATCGACGCATTCGTCCTTGAGGCGCATAGCGCGGGACTGCAGGTCGCGATGCACGCCGTCGGCGACGCGGCAGTCGAGCAGGCTCTGAACGCATACGAGGCTGCCCTGGAGATGGAGCCGCGCAGCGACCATCGTCACCGCATTGAGCACTGCGAAGTGATCCGTGAGGAGCAAATCGAGCGGGCCAGACGATTGGGCGTCGCCCTGGCCATTCAGCCGCCCTTCAATCATTATTGGGATCACACGACGTACATACCTAGCATCGGTGAGGAGCGCGCCTCCAGAGTCGATCCTGTGGCCACGCTGATGCGCCCCGGACTGCTCGTGGCGGGAGGGTCGGACAGCACGGTCACGCCGCTCGGCCCGCTGATCGGTGTGCACGCGGCTGTGAACCACTCATTGCCACGTGAGTGTGTCACGGTCCAGCAGGCCCTAGAGCTCTACACCGTCAACGCCGCCCGGATCGCGTTCGAGGAAGCGGAGAAAGGCTCTCTCGAGGTTGGAAAGCTGGGCGATCTGGTCGTCCTCGGTGAGGATCCCTTCGAGGTCGACTCCAACCGGATTCTAGAGATCCCGGTGGAGATGACGGTGATTGGAGGACAGGTCGTGTACCGACGGGAGCCGCAAGGGTCAAGCTCAACGCAGGAACAGAAGGAGGCGGCGGGAGCGCGTGAGTGTTGATGTGAGCGTTCGGGCAGAGGGCAGCGAGGGCGTGCGCCAAAGCGAGGCCGGGACGCACGTGAGGCGCAACTTTGCCCTGGGTGTCATCAGCGGCGTCGCATACAACCTCAACGCGTCGCTGCTCAGCACCCAGTTAGTCATGACTTGGTTCATGACGGACTTGACCGACTCGAACCTCCTGGTCAGCCTGTTGCTCCCCATTGAGATTGGCACCTGGTATCTGCTACAACCTCTCGTCTCTCGCTACGTCCGTCGGCGGGCCAGGGCCCTGCCGCTCTACCGGGCCGTGGCGGCGATTCGAGTGGGGGCGCTGGCGGCGCTGTGCGCGGCGACCTTCGTGCTGGATGAGCCGGCGAGACTGTTGCCCGTCTTCCTGGGCTTGTTCACGGTCTCCTGCGTGGCCGCCGGCATTGCGGCACTGCCGTTTCTGACCGTGGTGGCCAAGACGATTCCGTTCAGGAAGCGCGGGATGTACTTCGGATGGCGCCGATTCGCCGGTGGGTTGCTGGCGATGGTGGGCGCCGTCGTTGTGAAGGCTGTCCTATCGCCAGACTTTGCGCTCGGTTTTCCAGCCAACTACGCGGTGCTTTTCGGGGGCGGATGCCTGGTCACGCTGGTGATGGTCGGCGCATTCAGCATGGTTGACGAGCCAAGGGAGCGGGAGGGAATCGACGACACTTGCTCAGCAGAGCCAATGCTCCGTCGTATCGCGAGCGCGCTCGGGGACAGGAACTACGTCCGCTACTTGGGTCTGCGCGTGGCGCTCGCCGTGGCCAGCTATTCGCTCCCTTTCTACGCCGTCTACGCGCGCCGCGAGCTGGATGCGCCTGGGGATGCGGTGGGCAAATACGTGATGGCATCCACCGTGGCGGGCGTCGTGTCCAATCTGGTGCTGGGGTGGGTGGGTGATCGCCGCGGTAACAGACTTGTCGTCCGTCTGGCGGCTCTTAGCGCCGTGCTGCCGCCGACGGCAGCACTCTTCATCGCCGATTTGGCTGGTCCCGCGCTCGAGCACAGCGCGCTCTTCACCTTCATCTTCGTGTTTCAGGGATTGCACAACACGGCCCACAGCATAGGGAGCAGCAACTACCTGCTGGAACTTGGGTCGTCACGTCAGCGGGTGACGTACGTGAGCTTTGCCCACGGGCTCGTCGGCGTGGCGCTCCTGGGCTCTCCGATGGGCGGGGCGGTCGTGGACTGGCTGGGCTTCGACGCATTGTTTGCGGCCTCGCTCGTCAGTGCAGTGGTGGCCGTGCTTCTTTCTTTGGGCCTCGGTGAGCCAAGGAATGGCGAGGCCCTACGCCCAACAGCGGCTACCGTGAGCTAGGACAGCACACAGCACGAGAGGAAGCGAGAGACGTAGCCCTGGATGCTGTAGTCAGAGCGCGTGTCGCTCTGACCAAGATTCGACTGGAGATTGACGTACCTAGACAAGGGAGTGGCACATCATGAGGATTCTGTCATTGGGCGGCGCAGGAGCCGTCTGTCAGCACGCGACGCGTGATCTCGCGGACTACTCAGAGTTCGACGAGATCATCATTGGCGACTACGACGTTAGTGCGGCCCAAGAGCTGGCCCACGACATCGACGATCCGCGCCTGAAGGTGCAGAAGATCGACGCGGAGGATTACGGCGCGATGGTGGAGGCCTTCCGTGGCTTCGACGTCATCCTCAACGGCTTGCCGTGGAAGTACGACCTGG
>JASFVD010000151.1:0-5976 GCA_050050015.1 Anaerolineae bacterium
TGACGCTGTACCCTTGATAGAGTAGGTATTGGACCAGCGGACCTGCAACGAGCCCGGCACCAAAGACGAGAACGTTTTCCATTCACTCCTCCTAGACTAGACGTATGGTTGCTTTGTTTGAAGACGTATGGGCAGCCAATCATCTACCCAGCCGCGTCTGGCGTTGCCGCAGTTGCATAGGCTGCGCGACTCGCTCAGCATGGGTGCGATGAATGGCTGTGCCCCACTAAGGATGTGCTACGGTAGGTGATCCTCGAGATAGCCGTAGTCCGGCGTCAACTCGCCTTGATGGACGATCACCGCACGCTTGATCTCCGGCGGTAGATCCAAGTCTGCGAAAGGAACCGAGTAATCGGCTTCTGCAATGGCCGGCACGTAGTCCATGAGCACATTGCTGAAATAGACGGAGGCTTCGCGGGGGATTTCGCTGGGCAGGATGTCAATGGCGAGGATCACCGGGCCATCGCCCGCCACGCCAGAGATTGTCTGATCTCGGACGGGGTCATACACGTAGACGGGATCACCAGGCTCTGTGCATTTGACGGTGGCCTCGATGGCCCCCTCGATGTCACAGCTGATGTCGCCGATCACGCGGAGTCGAGGCCGGCTCACGCCGTGATAGAGCGACTGCAGGTCTTGCTTGGTCACCAGCCGTGGATATCTCTCGTCCCAATAGACGCAGTTGACCAAGAGAGTCAGATACGGCAGGTAGCTCTCGAACTTTGAACGATACTTCTCAGGGTTGTCGTAGTAGTCCTGCAACTCAAACGAATCGTCAGGGGACCGAGGCCGCACCGTGTTCTCCTCTTTGAAGACGACCTTGTATACGGTGTGGAGAGCGGAACTGCTCGTCCCAACCTCAGACACCTGATCGGGTTCGATCTCCACGACCGGAAGAAGGTCGATGATCTCGTTTGCCCCACGGAACACATTGCCGTAGCCTGCGAATCCACAGATGAGCGGCGCAATGGACTCAGGAAGTCCCTGTCGAACGATGCGATCCGCGACTGCGGAGACCGCAGCCTTTGCGTCCGAAAGATCCTCGTACCTGTATGTCTGCCGCAGGATAGAGAAGGGACTCGGTATCCCCTCCCAGTCAAGTCGACGCCCGAGCGCCCAAAGCGAGTCGACCATTCCAGCCAGTCCTGCGTGGTGCCCGAAGAAGATCAACCGGCGCCCTTCCTCATCCGTCACCTTCTCGTAATCGATCAGCTGGCAGCCCTTGTCCAATAGGGACTGCAACATCGGCATGTTGTAGGGTTGGCCCTTGATGACGTGAGCGAAGAAGACGTAGGTATGCCCGCTCTCGAAGTAGTCATCAGGAATCTCTTTGACAGCGAAGACGACGGGGCATGGTGAGAGGTCCTCGCTGATTCGGCCTCCCGCTTCGCGATAGGCTTGATTGGAGAACACTCGGATCTCCGAAGGCTGCACCCAGACGTCAAACCCGTGTTTCTCCCGTAGCTCAAAGACATGCTCTGGAACGATGGGTACACGGCGTTCCCACTTGCTCTTATCCTCCCGACGAATACCTATGCGCGACGGCACACCTTCCTCCCGGACTCGTTACCTGGCTCAGAATGCGTCTCCAGGTGCTTGTTGATCATCCCTGACGGCACAGGCGAGGGCGCCGTGGGCCACAGCCTCCAGCCATCCCTGAAGCCAGAGCTGTGCGCCTGAGGGTATTACCCGTGACAGCACAAACATGAAGTCACGGTGATTGCGGAAGCGCGCCATCTCTGCTTCGTCTTCAGGCGGAATCTCGTGCTCCATTGCCTCGACCATCAGGGCAGCGTTCTCGGTTGGCCGGCTCAGCCAATCGAGTGCGATGCTCCGGTAGGGAAACGCTTCGATCTGGGCCAGCAACGACTCGACGTCGACGCCGTGCTCATACAGACCCACGAGTAGGGAGAGCGCTTCCTCGTACCTGACAGGGCGGTATCGGACGCCAAGCGCCGACGGCTCAGGACAATCGATGCGATCCTGCAGTACTTGTGCAGCCCGGTGAAGCTCTGGATCGAGCCAAGGCTGACGCAGCCGGGCCAGGAACTCCTCCAGAGTCTCCCTGTCGAGCCCAAAGGGCCGCGGCACGTACTCGCTCCCGGGCGAGAAACCTGGAACGCGCTCGACCACGTCTTCATCTTCCGACCATTCATCAAACGATGCTTCCCCTAGGGCAATGCACTCTTTCCATCCCTCAGGATCGTACCGGGCAATAAGGGGATAGCCGCCGTCGTCGAAGTACCAGAGCCAGTCGGGGTCCGCGTACAATTCAAGCACTGTCTCGGCATCCTCAAGCTCCGCTCGACACAGCAGACAATCGTCGCGGAAGGACTTGTCCAAGTGCTGCGGACGGACGGGATTCGGTTCCCCTTTGTGCTCTGCCCATATCAGCTCACGCGGGGCGCAGCCGTGAAGGCCATCTTGAGGGGAGAAGAACCATTCACGGATGATGGTGTCCAATTCCCTTCGCTTTTCCTCTAGATCATCTTTCCCGCTGGCGGCTAGCTCGGCAGCACGGTCGCGGAGGTACAGCACGAGCTCGCCGTAGAGTGCACATTCTTGGATTGACAAGAACACACCTCCTAGTTAAGATTGTCTATGGACTTACGGCCGGTTAGTATACGCCTCGCGATCACGTTGGCAAGTCATTCCACCGGCCCCCAACGGCGCCTCTCCGTGGTTCACACGGCAATCAGACGACCTCGCGAGTGCTGTCAAGGATTGACCTGGCACCTCTGATACCCCGCTACTGAACCCGCCATCGTCGAGGTACGTATATATACCGAGATGCACAGTGCATCACCCCCGGGAGCGCGGCGAGCAGACTAGCCGGTGCGAAGCTACTCCTGGTCCCCCACTATGACTCCTTTCCAGAGGTTGAACAGGATAGAGCCACTGCGTCCTGGAAGGCGCCTCGCAGTTGTTGACATCCTGCGAGGGTTTGCCGTTCTCGGCATCCTTCTAGTGAACATGTTGAGCTTTTCTGGGTATCCCTATACATCGGGCGCCGAGATGGGCACCGTCGACAGGGTTGCTACGCTCCTTATTCGCTTCGTGGCTCAGGCGAAGTTCTACACCCTCTTCTCGTTCCTCTTTGGTTGGGGCACCGTCATACAGATGAGACGAGCGGCGGCACGGGGCGGATCATTTGCACCGTTCTATGTGCGCCGGATGGTGACCCTGCTGCTGATCGGCTTGCTGCACACCGTCCTCATCTGGGACGGCGACATTCTGGTCACCTACGCCGTCCTTGGCCTTGCACTGCTTCTCTTTCGCAAACGGTCGAGCAAGTTCATTCTTGTCGCGGCCGTCGTCAGCATTCTTGTCCCTCTTTTACTCAGCACGCCGGGGCCAGCCGAATCTGTCCGTGCCTGGCACGCCGGCTTGGTCGCTCCTCTACGCCAGCAGGTAGTCCAGGCTCACCAGGCCAATGTGTACGCGCAGGGCAGCTACGTGGAGGCCGTGTCACTGAGGGTGAAGGCAACGGTCCTGGGCTACACAAACCTGATGTACTGGGCTGCACACATCCTTGGGATGTCACTGCTGGGCACCTATGTCGGGCGGCGGCGCATCTTTCAGAACGTCACGGAGCATCTCCCTCTCGTTCGACGGGTCTTGTGGTCCAGTCTGATAATGGGGCTCACTCTCAACACCATCTTCGTGCTTGCGACTGACTCTCCCGCCATTGTCCCCTCGCGTTACCAGGACCTGGCGACGAGAGGTGCCCGCGCACTCGCTGGATCTGCTCTCTGCCTCTCTTACGTGTGCAGCATTGTCCTGCTGACTCAGAGGAGGTCTTGGCTTCAGCGACTCTCGCCCCTGGCGTACGTTGGTCGCACAGCTCTGAGCAATTATCTGCTCCAATCGGTCATCTGCACATTCCTCTTCTACGGCTATGGACTCGGACTTTACCGTAAGTTGGGTCCAGCGATCACCGTCGTCGTGACTCTACTCCTGTTCCGTGCGCAAGTGAGCCTCAGCACCTGGTGGCTAGAACGCCATAGGTTTGGTCCCGTGGAGTGGCTGTGGCGCTCGCTCACGTACGGCAGCCGGCAGCTCTGGAGGTCCGAGGACACAGACAGCCTCGGGGTGGTGGGGAGGTCGGCCGATGCTATTGAAGTCCCCTCAACGGTTCTCGCGAGTGTCTCATTCTTGCTCAACAGGCTGGCTTTCATCGCGGCCGTCGCCTTCGCTGTCGTCTTCTTCTGTACGGTCGGCGTGCGCCTTGGAGTCAACTCTCGCGTGAGTGGGGAGCAGCGACGTACCGTATGGGACGTGGCCAATCCGAGTGTCAGCGAGTCGGTCGATTTCTTCTCTGATCTGTTCCGTGGCGATCTGGGGCTCGTGGGGCCGGGGATCTCCGAGCGCGCATGGCAGCCAGCGACAAGGGTTCTGGCCGCGGCCTATATGGACAGCGTCCGTCTGCTGATCGTTGCCGTTGGCCTGGCTGCCTTGATCGGTGTGCTTGTCGGTTCGCTGGCAGCCGTTTGGCGCCATTCTGCGCTAAGTCTCCCGGCACTTACCCTGACCGTAGTGGGCGTGTCAGTTCCCAGTTTTCTCCTGTCGCTATTGATCCAGACCGGTAGCATCGAGTTCTATAAGGCTACGGGAATCCGTTTGTTTCTCTTCGGGCCAGCTCTGGGTGATGCGAAGAGCCTTCTGCCCAAGATGGCGCTGCCTGTATTGGTGCTGTTTGTGCGTCCGGTGGCCCATATCACCCGGGTGACGTTTGTGTCCCTGTCGGATGTCCTGGAACGGGACTATGTGCGCACGGCTCGGGCGAAGGGGCAGAGAGAGGCACTCGTCTTCTGGAATCATGCATTGCGCAATGCGGCCGTCAGCATCCTCACCGCTGTTGTGGTCTCCTTCCGCTTCGCACTGGGCAGCCTGCCAGTTGCAGAGATATTCTTCGATTGGCCTGGTCTGGGCGTGACGATGCTCAACGGCATCTTCGCGCGGGACGCGACGGTTGTGGCCGGCGCGGCGCTAGGCCTTGGCGTCACTTTCCTTATGATCAACATGGCCCTTGACTTGATCTACCGCGTCATAGACCCGCGACTGAGGGGACATGGGAACGGAGGAACTCCTTGAGGGCGGCTGAGCTGCTGGCACGGGTTTTGCGACGCTTGCTCGACCCTCGATCTGACCTGTCGAAGATTCGCGCAGCCTCGTCTGGGGAGGGCGAGTCCCCCCACGGCGGCATGGGCGCACCTACACTGCATCTGCGACACGTCCTGCTAAATACTCCGTTGGCCCTCGGCGGTCTGATAGTGCTTGTGCTATTCGGCAGTGTTCTCTTTGGGCCACTAATGGCCCCCAAGAACCCATATCTGAGTGGGCGTCACGTCACCGAGTACATTGACGGGGAGCTGATCTCGCCTCCCTTCCCCCCAAGCCAGCAGTATCCTCTTGGAACCGACGAATTGGGGCGTGACGCCCTGAGCATGCTGCTTTATGGAGCCCGTAACACGCTGGTAGCGGCCGCCTTCGTCACCATGGCCCGCCTCTTCGTCGGGCTGGTGCTCGGTGGGTGGGCTGGCTGGCACCAAGGCGAGTTCATCGACCGCCTCGTCATGGGTGCCATCCAGATGTTGATCTCGGTGCCCATGCTCCTGTCGGCCGCGATTCTGATCCTTGCTCTTGACATACGACGAGGCTTCCCCGTCTTCATCGTCGCTCTCTGTCTCGTGGGCTGGGGCGAAATCGCCCAGTGCGTTCGCGCCGAATTCATCAAGATAAAGCGGCAGCCTTACGTGGAGAGCGCCCGAGCCATTGGTCTCAACTCGCTCGGGCTGGCTGTCCGACACGTCCTTCCCAACGTCCTCCCAACTCTCATCGTCATCACGCTCCTCGAGATGGGAGCGGTCCTCATGATCCTAGGGGAACTGGGCTTTGTGGGCGTCTACATCGGCGGAGGGACAGCAATCCAGGTCGGCGATTTCGCCCAGGAGCAGTACTTCACCATGCCGGAGT
>JASFVD010000152.1:0-5959 GCA_050050015.1 Anaerolineae bacterium
CGACAGTTGCGGCCGCTACCAGCAAACCTAAACGAGGTGGACCGCATCTACCTGGCTGCATGTAGCCAGGCAGCCATCGATCATCAGGAGGTGATCCACACAGATCTGCGGCACGACGAGCAGCATCATCTGGCTTGACCCACTACCGAAGGAGGCAAATGGCATGATCCTAAACAGACGCGTTGCCATCGTCGGTGCAGGATGGAGCGGTTTCCGCTCCATCTCGCCCGATCTCTCGTACAAGGAACTGATGTACGACGCCGCCGTCCAGGCCTACGAGGATGCCGGCATCGACCCCCGACGCGACGTGGACAGCTTTGTCACCGTGGGGGAGGACTACTACGAGGGGACCAGCATCTTTGATGAGTACGTCCCGGATCAGCTTGGTGCGCTTCACCGCCCGGTTCAGACCATCGCCGGCGAAGGCATTCATGGCTTGGCCGCCGCAGCGATGCAGATCATGACCGGGCAGTTTGATGTGGTCGTTGTGGAGGCACATAGCAAAGCTTCGAATATCATCACGTTGCCATACGTCCTTGCCTTTGCGTTCGATCCCGTTCTGAATCGCCCCTTGAACGCACATCCCAGCTTCGTGGCCGGGATGGAGATGCTGCGGTACTTGGCCGAGACGGCGACGACTCACGAAGAATGCGCCGCCGTGGTCGCCAAGAACCGCAACAATGCCTTGCTCAACCCGCTGGCCGGCTTCGGCGCCAACATCTCGGTCGATGACGTGCTTGGGTCGGAGCCTGTAGCGGAGCCGCTCACGCGACTGGAGTGTGCAGGTCACAGCGATGGGGCTATCGCCTTCGTTCTCGCTTCTGGCGAGACGGCTCGCGCGCTCAGCGACGGTCCTGTCTGGTTGCGTGGCGTGGGCTGGGCAAACGACGCATTCTCCTTCGAGACCCGTCCCTGGGGGGACGCCCGCTACGCTCGCGCCGCTGGGGAGATGGCGTACCGCACCGCCGGGATCAAGAGTCCACGACAGGAGATCGACTTTGCGGAGATCGACGACACGTTCGCCTACAAGGAACTGCAGCACCTGGAGGCCCTCGACCTTTGCCCTGTCGGGGCTGCGGGGGAATGGACCCTGGCGGGCGGCACAGAGCTGACCGGCGAGTTTCCGGTGAACCCGTCCGGTGGGGCCCTCGGCGAGGGGCATCTGCTTGACGCGACCGGGCTGGCTCGCACACTGGAACTCGTCCTTCAGTTGCGTGGTGAGGCCGGACAGAGACAGATCGACGATGCCGAGGTCGGCCTGGCCTTCGGTTGGCGCGGCGTGCCCACCACCGGAGGTGCGGCCGTCGTCTTGAGCAATTAGGAGGCAACCATGTATGGAAATCGCATGAGACATGGCGGCCACAATGTCGCCGTTGTTGGCGCCGGGATGACCAAGTTCGTGCGGCGTGCACAGGAGACGGCCAGGGAGCTGTCGTGGGAGGCTGCCCACCTGGCGCTAGAATCCTGCGACCTCACACTCGACGATATCGATGCTGTTGTCATCGGGACGGCTCCGGACGCCTTCGACGGCGTTCACATGAAGAGCGAGTACTTGTCCGACGGGTGCGGTGGATGGGGGAAGCCCGTCATTCGCGGCTACGTCGGCGGCGGCACAGGCGTCTTCGCCGCGATCCAGGGCTGGTACCACGTGGCGAGTGGCCTGTTTGACAACGTCCTGGTGGTCTGCGAGGAGAAGATGTCCTCATGTCAGCCGCATCCCCAGGCTGCCTTCCTCACCATCTTCGATCATACCACAGAGCGTCCTCTGAAGCCTAACCTGCTCTGGATCTTCGCCCTCGAAATGAATGCGTACATGAACCGCTACGGTTTGAGCAAGCGCGACATTGCCACCGTGTCGGTGAAGAACAAGCGCAATGCGGCCGATCACCCGGCGGCGCTGCTCGGCGACCCAGACATCACCGTCGATGACGTGCTCAATTCGCCAGTCTTGGCCTGGCCCGTGCAACGACTCGACGTCAGCCCGGTCACGGATGGGGCTGTCGCCCTCGTCATGAGCGCCAATCACACGGCTCGACGTGTGACGGACAAGCCAGTCTGGGTCGAAGGTGTCGGCTGGAATCTGGACACCGCCTACTGGACCAACCGCGATCTATCATACCCCGTGTACGTGGAGGAGGCCGCACGCATGGCCTACGACATGGCCGGCATTACCGAGCCCCGCAAGCAGATCCACATCGCGGAGCCCTACGACCCGTTTGACTACAAGGAGCTCCACCACCTGGAGGGTCTCATGCTCTTCGACAAGGGCGAGGCTCCCGGGGCGGCCGCAGACGGTGTGACCGCCCGAGACGGCGACCTGCCTGTGTGCCCCTCCGGCGGCTTGCTGGGCGTCGGAAATCCCATCGCCGCCGCGGGTCTGATGAAGGTTGCCGAGATCTTCTGGCAGCTCCGCGGCGAAGCGGGAGCCCGGCAGGTGCCCGGCAATCCGAGACGCGGTCTGGCACAGGCGTGGGGCGACCTGATGCAAGTCGGTACTGTCGTCGTGATGGGCAGGTAGTCACCACCGGATGTCGGGAGTCCAGAAAGTGGGCTGCCTGGGACGGTCTGCGTTGAGTCCGCAGCGGTGCGCTTATCGAGATGCGAGGAAGGGACTCCCGAGACCTGAGAGGAGAACGGAAAATGAAAGAGTTCGTGTACGACAGCGTCTACCTTCGACGTGAGGATTTCGAGGAGGGCCGCGTCCTCTTCGAGACGTGGGACCCGAACGCCAAGTATGCGTGGGACGCCGGCGTGGCCATTGGCCGCTACCTTCAGGAGCTGAAAGCCGGTCAGCTGATCGGCCGCAGCTGCCCCCAGTGCAATCGGGTTCTGGTGCCCCCGCGCATGTTCTGCGAATCCTGCTTCTGCTCCACCGACCGGTGGGTTCCGCTTGAGGACACGGGTACGGTGCTTACCTTCTCGCGATGCTACGTGACCTGGGACATGATCAAGCTGGAGGATCCGCAGATGCCGGCAGTGATTGAGATCGATGGCGCATCTCCGGGCATGGGCATCATGCACATGCTAGGCGAGGTCGATCCGGACAATCTCAAGATCGGCATGCGAGTGCGGGCGGTCTGGAAGCCGCCTGGGGAGCGCTCTGGGTCCATTACCGACATCGCGTACTTCAGGCCCTTGCCGGCCCCGAAGGGATAGAGGAGGGACAGATGAGCTTGCTTCACCGAATACAGCACGCAGGGGACGCACTCGCCTGGCACGGCGACATGCCAACGGAGGGACGATACACGGCTGGTGTCGCCGGTGAGAGATTCCTTCGCGCGATCAAGGAGGAAGGTAAGTTTCTGGCCAGCATCTGCCTGGACTGCGACATCACCTACATGCCCCCTCGCCTCTACTGCGAGCAGTGCTTTGCCCACCTGGACGAGTGGGTGGAGGTGGATCCTGCGGGACACGTGCACACGTTCACGGTGGTCCATCAGGATCTCGATGAGGAACCCCTGCCAGAGCCGCGGATCCTGGCGTTCGTTGCCCTGGATGAGACGGACGGTGGCTTGGTCCACTACCTCGACGAGGTTGAGCCGGATGAGATCTATCTGGGCATGCCGGTTGAGCCAGTCTTGAAGCCCCAAGAGGAGCGCCGGGGAAGCATCACGGACATTGAGCACTTCAGACCCGTGACTAGCGATTTCTAGCTGGCCGGTCGCAGCTGGTAGGAAACGTTGTATCTACTATCGCACCGCGCGAGCGACGGTCACGCATCGGGTGGCGCACGACCGGGACTCCCGAGGCGGGACGGTCGACTGAGCAGTCGTCCACATCTCGGGGAGCCCGGTTCGCGCACTCGTCCACGTGTGAGAATCACGTGGCCTGGAATGCTCACTTGATCCTATGGAACGCCCGCTGCGTGACCGGATAAGCAGGACCTACAGGAGATTCTGGACCTCCGAGACGGCCGTCATGCTCATCATGGCGCTTCTCGTCGGCCTGGCGAGCGGATTCGGAGCTGTGGCATTTCGCCGGCTTGTTGACGCCACTCACGCGCTCTTCTTTGACACCCTCGGTGCCCGGTTCGCCAACCTCCCACTGCCCCGCCCCCTTGCCTTATCGCTTACTATCCTCATCCCTGCGCTAGGAGGGCTCATCGTCGGCATCCTGGGTCATCGGCTGGTGCCTGAGGTTCGCGGACCCGGAGTCTCGAACGTCATAGAGGCACTCTCTCTCCGAGGGGGCCGCATCCGTCCGGCTGTTGTGGCGGCGAAGCCTCTAGCCACTTCCTTGACCATCGGCACTGGCGGGTCTGCGGGACGAGAAGGACCCATCGTCCAGATCGGGTCTGCCATCGGATCGACGCTGAGCCAGATCGCGCGCCTGTCGGACGAGAGGACGAAGAATCTGGTGGCTTGTGGAGCGGCCGGTGGGATTGCCGCCACCTTCAATGCACCGCTGGCCGGCGTCATGTTCGCCATAGAGGTCCTCCTGGCCGAGTTCGGCCTAGTTCAGTTCACCGGAGTCGTGGTTGCCGCAGTGGCAGCCAGCATGGTCAGTCATGCCTATATAGGCGACGTGCCGGCTTTCCCGTTCCCTCCGACGACGCCGTTTGAGACGTGGGAGCTTCCAGCCTACGTGCTCCTGGGCGTATGCGCCGCGTTCGTCGGTGTCGGGTTCACGCGGGTTCTCTACGCCGTCGATGAATTCTTCGAAGAACGGCCCTGGCCGCCCTATCTGAAGCCTGCCCTCGGGGGCCTTCTCGTGGGCATCGTGGGTTTTTGGTTCCCCCGAGTCCTTGGCATCGGCTACGACTCCGTGGAGGCCGTGCTGTTCAACAGGTTGGCGATCGCCCCGATCGTGATACTGGGATTGCTGAAGGTCGTCGTCACCGCGTTCACCATCGGCTCGGGCGGTTCGGGGGGCATCTTCGCCCCGTGCCTGTTTGTCGGAGCCATGCTTGGAGGCCTGTCCGGCAAGCTGGTGCATCAGATGGCCCCCGGCGCCCCCTGGCCGGCCTCCTATGCTCTGGTCGGCATGTCGGCCGTCTTTGCCGCCGCCAGCCGGGCCCCAATCACAGCCGTCCTGACGATCTTCGAGATGACGCGCGACTACACGATCATCCTTCCCCTCATGCTCACGACGGTCGTCAGCGCGTTCATAGCGCGCCTTCTCCTCAAGGACAGCATCTACACCGTCAAGTTGACTCGTCGGGGTATCGATCCATACGCCGGGAGACACCTCGACCTGATGGGTGCCATTCTTGTCGGTCAGGCCATGACGGCTGCAAAGGACGCAACCACCGTGCAGCCATCAACGCCACTCACGGAGCTGGCGCGCATCTTTGACGAATCACATCATCACGGGGCAATCGTGGTGGACGATAAGGGTCACCTCAAGGGCGTCGTCACCATCACTGATCTGGAGCACGCCCCGCCGCAACAGCTCGTGACGGGGACGGTCGCCGACATCCAGACCTCCAACGTGCGCACCGTCTTTCCGGACCAGAGCCTCAAGGATGCGCTCCACCATCTTGGCGCGCTGGACGCCGGTCGGATTCCCGTCGTCGACCGCGCATATCCGAGTCGCGTAGTTGGCGTGCTCCGCCGCGGAGATATCCTCCGCGCCTACTCTCACGCCGCGCTGGACCAGCAAGCAAGGATTGTTCAGCTGGAGCGAGCCAGCCTTGAAGGTCGTACCGGGATGGGGTCAAGGGTGTCGTCAGCTGCCACGTCGACTGTCGAGGTCCGACTGCAAGGTCATCACGGCGCCGTGGGAAAGACGCTCCAGGAACTCGACCTTCCGCCGGAGTCGTTGATCGCCTCTGTTCGCCGGGGTGATCGCGTGCTCATTCCCAGAGGCGACACGCGGCTTCAAGCGGGCGACGTCGTCGTGGCGCTGGTTACGCCTGAAGGTAAACAGCAGCTGGAGAGCCGGCTCGTCGGCTCGAGTCACCGGTTGTAGTCTGTCTCGATTCATAGCCACAGAGGAGTTCAACAATCTCACATATGAA
>JASFVD010000153.1:0-5957 GCA_050050015.1 Anaerolineae bacterium
GGTTCCGCAGAGAGGTGATGCCGCTAACCACGCTCGAGTCGGTGACTGGTACGCCGGCTGCCACAAGGGCTTGCAGAGCCAAACCCGTGCTGCCGGCCTTGTCGAAGCCCCATGCATCCGTCCAGCTTCCGTCTCCACCTTGAAGGCCGACCAGCGTCTGCGTGGCGCTCACCGGGATCGCTTCGCCCGATGCTGCCAACCCCAGCATACTGAATGCTTGGTGCCAGGCATTGTTGGCATCGCCGAAAGCGCCCAGAGTCGGGCTGTACCATCTGTCAGTGAGCGCGTGAACGATATCTACGCTCCCGAAGTCGCGGGCGTTGCCTCCCGGGGCTTCGACCGCCAGGGCTAGCTTGCCCGCCGAGTCGGCGCTCTTTGTGACAAAGGAGGACGCAGTTGCCGATAGGTAGTCCATCGCTGATTGAGAGGAGCCAGCAGCTTTCACACTGTGAGGATCGAACCCAGCTGCGACGTAGGCCAGCACTGCGTCGCAGGTCGCGCCAGGGTCATGACCTTCCCAGCCCGACCAAGAGCCATCGGCGTTCTGCTGTTCGTTCATCCAAGTGAGGGCGCGGTTAGCCCTCTGTGCTCGGCCGAGCATTGGGACCGGTACCTCCGCCAAGCCAGCGACGGCGTGTGCCGTGGCGAGCGCGTTCTGGCCGAAGCTGCCGTTGGTCTCTTGAAGCGCGAGCAGGTCATCCTGGGGCGTCCGTCCGGTCTCTGTGGCCCAGCTTGCCGTCGCCGGCGTGAAACCAGCCGCGGCTATGGCTTGAATCGCGGCGGCTGTCGAATCAGCATTGAGACTTCCGTAGTAGCCGGCCCAGCCGCCGGAATCCAGTTGTTTCTCGCGTAGGAAGTCCAGTCCTTCCTGGATTTGCGCGTGGGTTGGATCTACGTTTCCGCTAGCCAGTAGGGCTTGAATGACCAGCCCAGTCATGTCCACATCCCCGCCGGAGCCCGTGATCCACGCCCAGCCGCCGTCGGACTCCTGGAGGTCCATCAGGAAGCCGGTAGCGGTGATGGGGACCGTGTCTTGGACAGATGCGAGGCCAACGAGGGCCCACAACTGGTTCGCGGTGCTCGCGTCACCACTTGTGAAGGCGCCCTGTGCAGTGGTGCTGTAGGCGCCGGTGGCTGGATGATAGGAGGCGTGCAACTCCTCCACCAGGTCGATGGGTGTGCCTTCATGAGCGTGGCCGGTAGGATACTGGCTAAAGGTGTGGGGATTCCCTTCACCTGCGACGGTGGCCGCGATGATCATGCCGGCCCGGCCGGGGAAGATCGTCCCGGTCACGTCGCGTGTGTAGGTGTAACCTCGGGTCACAAGGTAGTTCAGCGGCGTATTGCCGCTGACTGACGTCATATGACTGATCGGACGATGGGTGGCGGCCAGCGCGAAGACCGTCTTGATCGTTGTGAAATCATCGGAGGTGCCGGGGGAGAAGTCACTCTCGATACTGCCATCGGGCAGCTGTCGGGTCTCTAGGTAGGCCAGCGCCTCGCTAATTGCCTCACGATGATCGATTGTCGAGATTGTCGGCGCTGCCTGCACCGGAGCAGGATGGGCGTCGAGCGCGAGAAGCAACCCGACCGGAAGTGCGATACCTAGCACGATGCTCAGGGCCAGCTTACGGCTTTTCATGATCTCTCCTCGATGAGTATTCAGGTTTTGCCTTCTGAAACGAAAAACCCTTCTCCCCGGGCGGTCGTCGAGAGAAGGGCTCCATCTGGTACCAAAAAAGCCCTTCCCTCACGTTGGTGTGGAGAAGGGCCGGTCTTGCTCGAGCACCCTTGTGCACCACCTCCTTTCCGCGAAGGTCGATGTGCGCGCCGGTCCAGGCGGGTACTCTGGCTTTCCTCATCGTCGGCCGCCAAGAGCGGCCGAGAGGACTACAGTTGCGGGACAGCGCCGGACTTGGACCGGCTTTCCCCCTTGGGCCCTGGGCGTCCGAGCGTCAGGGCACCTTGACCGTAGCAGTTATTTGGTTGTTTTTCGAGTGTAGCACATCAGCCTAGGATGTCAACCGCGGTCTCACGCAACAAGACTATCCTGCAGGATCCCGGAGATACCCGGCGGTGATCATCCTGCCGTGAAATCCTCCCGGATGGCGTCGTACAGACCGGGCTGGAGCAAGATGTCCACGCCCGTAGCAGCCATTGCCTTGGACGCAGCGACCATGGCCTCGAAGCCCTGCTCTGATGCAGAAGCCGCCGTGAACTCGGTCGAGTGTCCCACCAGGTCCTTGGGGCCGATGCTCAGGTAGGAGTGAAGGGATGGAGTGATGTGACTTACGTCTCCCATGTCGGTCGAGCCGATGCCCTCGGCGGGGTCGACGTCGTCGAACGTCCATCCCAAGGTCTCAAGGTTGCTCTTGAATGACTGGGCGAGCGGTTCATTCGTCTGCAACGACCTGTAGGCTCCCTGCATCTCCATCTCAACTCTGGCTCCCGTGGCTACGGACGCGCCTCGAGCACAGTTCTTCACCTTCTCCAGAAGTTCGTCGCAGTAATCGTCGTCCCTGGCTCGGACATAGAATAACGACGCCGAGTAGTCGGGCACAATGTTGGGGGCGTCGCCTCCGTCGGTAATGATCCCGTGGATGCGGGAGCTATCCACGATGTGCTCACGCAAGGCGTTGATGTTCTGGAAAGTCTGTATGGTCGCGTCCAGGGCGCTGATGCCCTTCTCGGGATGGGCGGCCGCGTGTGAGGACTTGCCGAAGAACTCGATGAACAGCTTGCGGCGTGCCAGAGCGTGCTTCCATAGGATCGTCTTTCCCGATGGGTGGAACATCAAGGCAACGTCCACGTCGTCAAGAACGCCGGCCTGTGCCAGCAAGACTTTGCCACCGCCCCCTTCCTCACCGGGGGTGCCAATCAGCTGCACTGACCCCGGCAGATCATCCATTACCGTCCGCAGGCCAAGAGCAGCCCCAAGGCTGGCAGGGCCTATCAAGTTGTGTCCGCATCCATGTCCGAGCTTTGGCAGGGCATCATACTCGGCCAAGAAGGCGATGGTCGGGCCTTCCGTCGATCCGTCATACGAGGCCCGAAAGGCAGTGTCAAGTCCCCCGATGGGCTTTTCTACCTCGAATCCAGCCTCTTCGGCTGCCTGGGCAAGCCACTCGGAAGCTTTGTGCTCTTCGAACTTGACCTCAGGGTTGCGGTGAATCCTCTTGGACAGGTCGATCAAGTCTGCTTGTAGGTCTTCGATGGCCTCCAAGACAACTGCCTTCGTCTCTGCTACAGTAGTGCTCATTATTGGTAACCTCGTTGGTTTCTAGCTATAGAGATGACAGGCGACACGCGTTCCGTTCGACAAGATGGTGTGATCTGGGTCCTTCTCCCGACATATTGCACCGATTTCCTCTGGACAGCGAGGGTGGAATCGGCATCCCGACGGAGGGGTGATGGGGCTTGGCACCTCTCCACGAAGGACCATTCGCTCCCGTGCCCGTGGGTCGGGCTTTGGGATGGCGGCCAGCAAAGCGCGGGTGTAGGGATGCTTTGGATCGGAGAAGAGGTCCTTCCTGTCGGCTACCTCCGCGATCTTGCCCAAGTACATGACGGCAACTCGGTCGCTGACGTGCTTGACGACGCTTAGATCGTGGGCGATGAACAAGAACGTAAGATTCAACTCATCCTGCAGATCCATGAGCAGATTGAGGATCTGAGCCTGTATGCTGACGTCGAGGGCTGTCACGGGCTCGTCGCAGATGATGAACTCGGGTTCCACAGCGAGCGCACGCCCTATGCCTATGCGCTGCCTCTGCCCGCCAGACATTTCGTGCGGATAGCGGTTCAGGAAGTGGTGAGACAAGCCAACCATCCCCATCAGCTCCCGTAGCCGGGAGTGGACGGAATCCTTCGGCACCAGCCTGTGTATGCGGAGCGGTTCGCTGATGATCTGACCTGCTGTCTTGCGGCGGTTGAGGGACGACGAAGGATCTTGGAAGATCATCTGTACGTTCCGTCTCAACGCTTTCAGTTCGTTGCCGCCGAGGTCCGTTATGTCTTTGTCTCGATATCTGATGGCGCCTTCTGTCGCGTCGGTCAGACGCGCGATGAGGCGACCCGTGGTCGTCTTGCCCGAACCCGACTCTCCAACCAGGCCGAGGGTAGTCCCCTCAGGGATGGTCAGATCGACGCCGTCGACTGCCTTCACCTTTCGCCGGTCGAATAGCTGGGCGAACCAGTCGCCGACGGCGGGAAAGTGCTTCTTGAGCTCTCTGACTTGCACCAGTGGTTTGTTGTCTGGGGTCACGGTTCTCACCTAAGCCTTCCAGCAGGCAACTCTTCTCCCGGGAGCGACATCCGTGAGACATGGATCCTCACGCGCACACCTCTCGTCGGCAATCTCGCATCGTGGGCTGAAGTTGCACCCATTAGGCAGTCTGATCAACTCCGGAACCTCGCCAGGGATGGAGTGGAGGCGTTCGCGTTCCCTCTCCTCATCCAGCTGTGGAATGGAGTTCAGCAAGCCGCGGGTGTAGGGATGGAGAGGGTCCTCATAAAGCGCCAGGACCGGCGCCTCCTCGACGATGCGACCGGCGTACATGACGATCACTCTGTCGCACGAGTTCGCCACGACGGCGAGGTCGTGGGTGATAAGAATGATGCCCATGCCGAACTGGTCCTTCAGCTTGTCGACGAGCTCGAAGATCTGTGCCTCAATCGTGACGTCGAGCGCCGTCGTCGGCTCATCCAAGAGCAGAAGAGACGGGCTGCACGATATGGCCATGGCGATAAGAACGCGCTGGCGCATGCCCCCGCTGAGCTGGTGCGGGTAGTTGTCGACGCGCTTCGTGGGTTCTGGCATTTCGACTTGCCTGAGCAGCTCGATGGCAGCTTCCCTCCGTTCCTCGTGGGAGAGCCCGGTATGGAATCTCAACACGCGATCGATCTGCTCCCCGACCGTGATAGTGGGATTCAAGGAGTTCATGGGATCTTGGAAGACCATAGCTATCTCACAGCCTCTAATCGCCTGCATCTCCCGCTGTGACTTGTCCAGCAACTCTTCCCCATAGAAGAGAATCGAGCCTCGCTCAATGCGACCAGGATTCTCAATGAGGCCCATAAGGGAGAGAGCTGTCACAGTCTTCCCCGAGCCGGACTCGCCGACAATGCCCAGAGTCTCTCCGGCGTCAACGTGGAGCGAGTTGCCATCTACCGCGTGGACCACGCCGTCTTCCGTGTAGAAGCGCGTGACCAGATCGTGGATCTCAAGAAGCTTGGTTTGTCTCATCTTGCCCTTGCTCCGGACACCGCCAGGTTGTGTGACTTCCGTGGGTGAACCACCACTCATACTCGTGTCCTCCTGGCCTGTCGGGGATCGAGGGAGTCCCGCAATCCGTCTCCCAGCAGGTTGAATCCGAGGATGATGAGCAGGATGAAGACGCCAGGGACGAGAGGGTACCACCAGGCACCAAGGAACAGATAGTCCCGGGCCTCATTCAGCATGATGCCCAGGCTAGGACGGGGTGGTTGGAGGCCCAAGCCGAGGAAGCTCAGCGATGCGCTCGTCAGGACTGTGGTCGCAGTCATGAGTGAAGCCTGCACGATCAACGGCGGGATGGTGTTTACCAGGATTTCTCGTGTCAGGATCTGCCACCCAGATCCACCCGCCATTCTGGCAGCGTCGACGTAGTCCTCCGACATCTCCTGCAGCACGACCCCTCGCATGACACGTGCGAAACGTGGAGAGTATGTGACCGCGATGACGATGGCGATCTTCAGCATGTTGCTCACTTTGATGGGGCCTATCTCGGTCTGCCCGATGCCGAAAGCCCCCAGTAGGGCGATGGCCAGGACCAGCGTGGGGAACGAGAGCATGATGTCGACGACGCGCATGATGAGCTCGTCCACCCAGCCCCCTTTGTTGTACCCAGCGATGGCTCCCATGAGTATGCCCAGCAGGAGGGCAAACGCGATTGATATCGCTGCCAATTGCAGCAGGG
>JASFVD010000154.1:0-5951 GCA_050050015.1 Anaerolineae bacterium
GCGGGATGAGGAAGACGGGGTGCGGGCCGCCCACGCTGCCTTCCGAGGCCATTCGTCGCTCAAGCACGTCGTGGTTGTCGATAGGGACGTCGATCTCTACGATGCTACGGCCATCGAGTGGGCCATCGCCACGCGTTTCCAGGCCGATCGAGACCTGTTCGTGCTCGATGAGCAACCGGGGAGCAGTCTCGACCCATCCGGCAGTCAGGTGCCGGGGGAGAAATCCTTGACGGCGAAGATGGGCCTCGACGCCACCGCTCCGCTGGGCGAGGCCAGGAGGGACTACGAGCGCGTCGTCTACCCTGCAGTTGACCTGAGACAATACGACGTCCAAAGCTGAGCATACTTGTGCAAAGCTGTCCTTCAAGGTATCATGTTAAAGGTATGATAGCATTGCCACACCGAAGGAGTCAGCGCATGTAGGTTGGCTCTGTAGATTCGAAGGCCGCGATAGCACAAGGAGCATGCAATGAACCTCATAAAAGTCGCGTCCGACTCTCGCTCTACGGCGGTGGCCGGGGCCATTGCAGGTGTGATGCGGGAGCAGGAATCGGTGGATGTACAGGCCATCGGGGCCGGGGCGGTCAATCAGGCGGTAAAGGCTGTGGCTATCGCACGTGGATATCTCGAGCTGGACGGGATCGACATCATATGTATCCCATCGTTTGTCGAGGTGTCCATTGAAGGGCAGGAGAGGACGGCGGTGCGATTGGGCGTTGAAAGACGGGGCGGCGCAGAGGCGGCGCCCACGTTGGAGTCGCAGCATGGGGCGGATCCAGAACCCAAGTCAGATGGCCTCACATAGCGTTGGACCGAGAAGGCTGGGGCAGGCCGCGCCTCCGGCCACTTGTGATGTCTGGCCGCTTTGCCAGGTGCTGGACGGGAGGGACGGAGGGGCGAGCCGGGCCAAGTTGGGTACTCAGATGGCGCAGGATGAGGACAGGCACAAGTTGGTGGTTGCCCTCGGGTCGTCGGACAACGCGGAATCGGGCGGTCACGTAGTAGCACGCCGGTGGGCCCGCTCGCTGGCGGTTTTGGACGCGCGACTGGTCAGCTAGGCAGATTTCCTCGCTTGCTTTCGTTCCTCTTCACTGCGGTTGACGAGATTGCCGAGTCAGGCAGGAGGTCAGCGGCAGGGACGTCGGTCACCGCAACGCACGGCGCAAGGCCACTGGCTTGGCAATCCGTCCAGAAGCATTATGATCTGCGCCGCTGAATGTGGGTAACCGGCCCAAGACCAGCCGCCCATGGTATCATAGAGTTGTGCCAGGACTGCAGAGACTTGGTCGATTATCCGACGTGTGAAGCCGAACCAGTGTGGGGATGATGTTAGACAAGCTAGCGGAAATCGAAGAGAGATATGAGGAACTGACGCACCTGATGGCCAAGCCGGAGGTCGCGCAAGACCATCAGCGTGTGGCAGAGCTGGCGAAGGAGCGATCCGACCTGGAGGACGTGGTTACAGTCTATCGGGAATTCAAGGCCACGGTCGACGAGCGAGAAGAGACCGCAGAGCTACTTGAGGAGGACATCGGGCCAGAGCTGCGAGAGCTGGCAGAAATGGAAGTGGCGGATCTAGAGGAGCGAGAGGAACAACTCCGGCAACAGTTGCGCAGATTGCTTATCCCGAAAGATCCACGGGACGTCAAGGACGTGATTGTAGAGATCCGCGCAGGGGCTGGCGGTGACGAGGCGGGGCTCTTCGCCGCCGACCTGTATCGGATGTACACACGCTACGCAGAAGAAATCCTTAGCTCGCATCCCACGGGGATCGGAGGCTTCAAGGAGGTCGTCTTCGACGTGAAGGGACGAGGAGCGTTCTCCCACTTCAAGTTCGAGAGCGGCGTGCATCGTGTGCAGAGGGTGCCGGTTACTGAATCTTCCGGTCGCATCCATACGTCAACGGCGACAGTTGCCGTCTTGCCAGAGATGAGCGACGTGGAGGTTGAGATTAGACCGCAGGACGTCGAAATGGAGGCCTACCGATCCTCAGGTCCGGGCGGGCAGCACATGCAGAAGAACGCCACGGCCATCCGACTGATTCACAAGCCCTCCGGTATTACCGTCGCGTGCGAGTCGGAGCGTTCACAGACGAAGAACAAGAGGAGAGCACTTTCGATTCTGCGATCCCGCTTGTACGAAAGGAAGCTTCAGAAGCAGCAGCAGAAGCGAGCCAAGGCTCGTCGATTGCAGGTGGGTACTGGGGACCGGAGTGAGAAGATCCGGACGTACAACTTCCCGCAGAATCGCATCACGGACCATCGTATCAACCTGACCGTTCATCAGCTGTCTGACGTGCTGGACGGAGACCTCGGTCCATTTGTCGAGGCCCTGCAAGCTGAAGAACAGCGGGAGAAGCTGGAGGCCCTCGGTGAGGGTGCCTAGGCCTTGGGCGGTTGCGGCTCGGCGCATGGTAGGGGGCCTGATCGCGAGCCGTCTCCGCCGTGGGCGACGCCAGGTGTTCCGGTTACGATACCGCGCCATAAGCCACTGACGACGTCGTTGGAACCCAGACACCGAAACTACGAGGTAGCGAGCAACGCCCGTATCTCTCCTTCCTCTGTCGGGCGAGCTCTCCAGGTGGCATCCGCTCAACTCCGCTCCACCTCAGCTGAGCCCCGAGTCGAAGCCGAGATGCTGCTGATGCACGTTCTGGATGTCTCGCGTTCCGCACTGCTGACTCATCCGGAGTATTGCCTCACGACAGCCCAACTAGACAGATACAGGATCCTGGTGACCGAGAGGATGTCGGGTCATCCCCTCCCCTATCTCACAGGGCACGTGGAGTTCTACGGCCTGGACATGCGAGTCACTCCCGAAGTGCTGATCCCTCGGCCGGAGACCGAGACTTTGGTCGAGTTGGCGTTGGCGCACCGCCCAGCGAGCGTCATAGACGTCGGTACTGGCTCCGGGTGCATCGCCGTGGCCCTGGCTGCACACTTGACGCAGGTCATGGTCCACGCCATTGACATATCGCGACCGGCACTGTCGCTTGCGAGGCTCAACGCTGAGAAGCATGGCGTTGCTGATCAGATTCGGTTCGAGGTCGGTAACTTGCTCGGCAGGCGACCGGAGCCTGTGGATTTGATTGTCTCCAACCCTCCTTACGTCTCGGGGGACGAGTGGGCGTCGCTGCCCACGGCCATTCGTGATCACGAGCCTCGGCTGGCGTTGGACGGAGGGCCCGATGGATTGGGTGTGATTCGCAGGCTGCTGTCGCAGTCGGAGGGCCTTCTCAGACCATGTGGGGCCCTGCTGATCGAGATAGGCGCTGAGCAGGGAGATGAGGTGCGGGACATTGCTCGGACCACTTTCCCTCAGCATGGAACGGTTATTCGAATCCATCCGGATCTGGCGGGACAAGACCGCGTGCTGGAGGTGCAGGTGTGATCGAGCTCCTGGCCTTGGATGTTGACGGCACCCTGATCGATGAGCAGATGGTCATATCAAGACCGGTCCGGCGAGCTGTCTCGCTGGCTCAGTCGAGAGGCGTGACCGTGACCATTGCCACGGGGCGAATGCTCGACTCTGCGCTTCCCTTCGCAAGGGAACTGGGCATTGAGGCCCCCCTGATCTGCTATCAAGGAGGGCTCATTCAGGCTCCCGACGCCGAAGGCCCCCTATATCGCGCGACGATGAGCGCTGAGCTGGTGCGTGACGCGCTTGCGTGGCGTCAGGATGGCGCGGACCACGACTGGCACTTGGTGCTATATGCGGATGATTCCCTCTTTGTCGCGGAGCTTCGCTACCCGGAGAGCTACTACCGGAACCTACTTGGGAAGAACTTGCGGCGCGTCGAGGATCTCGCTTCCGTCCTGGATCAGTACGAACCGGTCAAATTCCTGTTCATAGCCGATCCGGACGAAGCCGACGAGATCGAAGCAGCGATGCGTCAGCGCTTCGGAGGTCAGATGGAGGTTGTTCGCTCGCATGCTAACTTCGTGGAAGGCAATCCTCTGGGCGTGTCGAAGGGCGACGCTCTGAGCCGGCTTGCCGAGCATCTGGGCGTTCCGCGGGAGCGGGTGATGGCCGTCGGGGATCAGGGCAACGATATTCCGATGATCCGCTGGGCCGGGGTGGGCGTAGCGATGGGAAGTGGAAGCCCTGCGGCGAAGGCAGCCGCAGATTGGGTCGCCCCACCCTTCTCTATGAACGGTCTTGCCGCGGCTATAGAGCGCTTCATCCTTGCTCCCTGAGGCTCAACGGAGGGCAGGGCGCGGTCGAGCTCTCACGGGGAGACTTTCTCCACAACCAGGAAGTGCGATAGCCCGAAAGCCTGCAAGGGCGTTCGCTCCAGCAGCCAGCTGACCCTCCGAAGGAACCATCCCAACGCGGGTGCGCGGGAACGCACGTTGTCGTATCCTGGGTAGATCTGCGAGTGATGGACGACGCGCAGCGGGAGCCCTTCCAGCAAGCGGTGCAGGTCCCTGGTGGTGTACGCTCTGACGTGAGGAGCAAGCTGATCGCGCAGCTTCGTCGGCAGCCAGTTGACCAGCGGCACATTCCCGAAGTGATATCGGCCCTGCCAGTAGACACCGTGGGTCTCAAAAGGATACAGACGATTGGGGACGAAGATCGCGATGCGGCCCCGCTCCCGTGTGACGCGTGCCATCTCTCTCAGACACGCTCGATCATTGGTGACGTGCTCTAGGACCTCGTGAGAGAAGACCACGTCGAAGACCGCCTCGGCGAAAGGCAGCCGCTCGCCGGCGGCTTGAGTCATGTCCCGCGCGTGAGCGCGTGCCTCCAGCGCGCGGTCGTGCCCAATCTCGACGCCAACGACGTTGGGCGTCTCACGGCAGAACGCGTCGGTGTACATCCCCACGCCACAACCAACGTCGAGAACACAGCGGTCTTTCAGGTCCGTCCACCGGCGCACCATCTGGAAGCGACGCTCCTGGCCCGCACGCCAGACGTAGCTGGGCAAGCCGAGTTCAGCGGCCTCATCTCTCTTGGGGCCTCTCTGTCTCTTGCTCCTGTCTGACACTGGCCTGATCTCTTACCCCTCCCATCGCGTGTAGAGATCGTTCTCCACACCCAAGTGTGCCAAGACCCGACCTAACGTCTCATCTATCAACTGCCCGATACTCTGGGGATGGCCATAGAATGCTGGAATCGGCGGGAGGACCGTGGCACCAATCTCTGTGGCCTGTGCCATCAGACGCAAGTGCCCTAGATGAAGGGGAGTCTCCCGCACTAGTAGCACCAGCGGGCGTCTCTCCTTCAGCGTGACATCAGCGGCTCGCCTGATCAGATTGGCTGCGTAGGAGTTGGCGACGGCCGAGAGGGTCTTCATCGAACACGGCGCGATCACCATGCCGGCCGTGGCGAAAGAGCCGCTGGCAATTGGGGCGGCGAGGTCGTCGGGGCTGTACGCGACGTCCGCCAGCTGCTCGATGTCTCCCACCGTGCGATCCGTCTCGCGAGCGATGATCAGTCCGGCGGCACGGCTGATGACCAGATGGGTCTCGATGTCGGGCCGCTGAGCCAGAAACTCAAGCGTTCGGATCCCGTAGATGGCCCCACTTGCACCGGAAATGCCCACGACCAAGCGTTTGCTGTCCATAACCATGCCTCCTCACCTAATTGGTACGTACTCCGACGTGGAGCGTGACAGTGCCCAGCGCCAGCTTCCGACAACGGACGCTGTGCAATCCAATGCGCTCCATCTGCTGAGTCAGCTCCTCCGGCGTTTGAAAGCTCTCCACCGAGCGCGGCAGGTAACGATAGGCCGCTGGCTCAGCCGTCAGCAGGCCGGTGAGCCGAGGCATCAAATCGGCGAAGTAGAAGCGGAACAGTGCTGCGAAGACGGGGGTCCGTGGCCAGCTCATCTCCAGGCACGCCACGCGCCCCCCGCCGCGCACGACCCTCTGCTGCTCCAGCAACGCCCGCTCCACGTCAACGACGTTCCGCAGCACGAAGGCGCTCACAGCGGCGTCGAAGTGTCCGTC
>JASFVD010000155.1:0-5935 GCA_050050015.1 Anaerolineae bacterium
CCGCAGCTTGCTGCGGGGTTCTTCCTAAGGAAAAAGCCTGGTGTCGAATCATGGACTGTGCACATCTGCCGGCCATTCATCCCCACAGCAAGCTGTGGGGCATCCAGGCTTTTTCCCGTGAAGCGGTGTGTCAGTCCACCGGGTCCCTGGTCAGGCTCCCTCCAGCTCTTGGCGAGAGGTGCCCGCTGACCTACGCTGGCCTACGATCGGGAGCGCCCCTGGGCGTGCTCCCAATAGCGGTCAATCGCAGTTTCGATCTCCTCGTAGGCATCATCCCGACCGTCCCGCCCTTTTGCCTCGACCTCAACCATCTCCAGATCCTTGTAGACGCGGAAGAAGTGCCCGGCCTCCTCCAGGAAGTGCCTGGGCACGTCATCGAGGTCCCGATACTCCTGGAAGAGCGGGTCCGTGTGCGGAACAGCCAGGATCTTGTCGTCCTGTTCTCCTTTGTCGATCGAGCGGAAGATGCCCAGCGGGCGCGCCTCAATCACACATCCGGAGAACGTGGGCTCGTTCGACATCACCAGCACGGGAGAGGATCTCCGTTCTCCCTCAGGGTCCGCGGGATGAACCCGTAGTCGCCCGAGTAGGGGAGCGGCGAGGAAAGAACGCGGTCAAGCTTCATGAAGCCCGATTCCCGATCATATTCATACCTGTTGCGTGAGCCGCGCGGGATCTCGACCACGACGTAGATGACGCTGGGCCAGTCAGGCCCCGTCGGAAGCTCTCGCCACAGATTCATCGCTCAGCCCTCCTCATTCTCGTCAGCAAGCCGCACGGGCCCCGGTGCGTGCGCCTGCCAGTGGCGCCTTCCCAGGCGAGGTTGGATCGCGAACCAGACGGGCGTCTCTAGACGAGGTCTCGAGGAACAGCCCCTGCTGGGTCAGGAGGTGGAGGCTCAAAGTTTCCGGGGTAGCGCTCCCACGTCTCCCCTCCTGCATGCCAGGTCGCCGGGACCGTGTGAGGATGCAGGAACAGACCTCGAGGTTCGACTCGCGGAATGGCATCGGCCTGCGACTGTTGAGCGGAGCCTAGGCGGGGACCAGCTCCCGCGACAGCATCTTTAGCGCCTGCGCAGCCGCCCCGCTGGCCTGTGCCACCGTCTCCGGAATGTCCATGGGACCCGTGGCAGCGCCCGCCAGGAATATCCCGGCGCGGCTCGTCTCGACCGGCCGCACGTTCGAATCGAGGGGCAGCAGCCAGCCGTGCTCGTCCATCGGTAGATCTAGCATCTCAGCCAGCCGGAGCGTCGCCGGGCGAGGTTGAAGAGCCGGAGCCACTACGACGAGGTCCGCGGCAATCTGGACCTGCCGGTTGCTCAGGGTATCCGCCCCCCAGACCACCACCTGGTCTCCGTCGCGGAAGAGGCGGGAGACCTTTCCACGCAGGTAGACCACGTCCTCGTCCTCCATCGCCCTCTGAGTGAACTCGTCGTAGCCCTTGCCAGCGGCCCGGATGTCGATGTAGAAGACGTACGCCTGACCCTCGTGGACCCTGTGTCTGTAGAGCGTAGCCTGCTTCGCCGTGTACATACAGCAGATCTTCGAGCAGTACGACAGGTGGCCCTCCGGGTCGCGGGATCCGGCGCACTGGATGAACACCACCTCCCGGGGCTCCCGCCCGTCCGACGGTCTGCAGATCTTACCCGCCGTCGGTCCGGACGACGAGAGAAGTCGCTCGAAGGCCAGAGCGTCGATCACGTCCGGCACCTCTCCCCCGCCATACTCCGGCATCTGCTCCAACCCGTAGAGATCGTATCCGGGCGCGAGGATAATGGCGGAGACGTCCAGCTCCACGATGGAGTCCTCTTGTTCGAAGTCGATGGCTCCCACCGGGCAGAGCTTTTCGCAGGCACCGCAACGGTCCCGGAGGAAGTGGATGCAGTGCTCTGCATCGATCACGGGCTTGTTCGGCACCGCCTGCGGGGAGAGCGTGTATATAGCCCCCCGGTGGCCCATCTCGCGTTCGAACTCCGCGGGGACCTTGGACGGGCACTTCTCCTGGCAGAGCCCGCACCCAGTACAGGTCTCCCAATCGACGTAGCTGGCGTGTCGGCGGATGCGCACCCGGAAGTCGCCCACCTCTCCGTCCACGTCCTCCACTTCGGCATACGTCAGCAGGCGAATATTCTCGTGGTGTCCCACTTCGACGGTCCGCGGGGTGAGAATGCACTGGGCGCAGTCCAAAGTCGGAAAGGTCTCCGACAATTGGGCCATCCGCCCACCCACGGAGGGCAGTCTATCGACCAGCACCGCCTCGTGGCCTGCGTCCGCTATATCGAGGGCGGCCTGCATGCCGGCGATGCCGGCTCCGACAATCAGAACTCGCTTGGGGGCCACTTCCTCGTCTGCTCCTTCCCCTCTATCCATAAGCTATTCAGCCTGACGGTCACAACCTCCGCAGTAGACTCACGCGGCTGGAACCGGCTAGAACAGCGCCTCCACCATGGCCAGGATCTGCTCCGTGGTCATGTTCCGGACGGTGGTCGCCTTGTTCGGGCACACGACGGCACATGCGCCACAGCTCTGGCACAGGGCCGCGTTCACGGTGGACACCTCCCTCCAAGGGTGCAGCTCTCGAGCCTCGTAGGGACATGCCTCCACACACAGACCACACCCGGAGCACAGCTCCTCGTCCACGACGGCGACCGATGGCTCCGACGCCAGCTCTCGGTGCGAAAACAGCTTCAGCACCTTTGACGCCGCCCCCGACGCCTGCGCGACGCTCTCCGGAATGTCCTTGGGGAACTGCCCGGCGCCTGCCAGGTAGACCCCAGCCGTCAGGCTCTCCACGGGGCGCAGCTTCGGATGCGCCTCCGCCAGGAAGCCGTTCTCATCGGACCCCACTCGCATCAGCCGCGCCAGATCCTCGCTGCCCTCGCTGGGGACTGACGCCGACATCAGCACCACCAGACCAGCCCCCATGCGGGCCGAGCGCCCGGTCAACGTATCGACGCCCCACACCTCCAGCTTGCCGTTGTCCTGAACCACTTTCGAGACCTTGCCGCGCAGGTAGACGACCCCATACTCCTCCATAGCCTGCTGGACAAACTCGTCATACCCACGCCCCTGGGAGCGGATGTCGATGTAGAAGACGTACGCTTGGCCCTCGGGCACCGCCTCTCGATACGCCATCGTCTGCTTGGCCGCACACATACAGCAGATCTTGGAGCAATAGGGCTGGTGGCGTTCCGGGGCTCGCGAACCGGCGCACTGTATCCAGACCACCTCCTCCGGCACGCGCCCGTCGGAGGGGCGACGGATCTCCCCCATGCCCAACATGTCCTCAAACGCCAGGCTGTCGACCACGTCAGGATACCGCCCACCGCCGTACTCGGGGAGCTTCTCCTCGGCGTAGAGATCGAAGCCCGTGGCGAGCACCACCGCCCCCACGTCGTAGGTCGCGGACGGAGTCCCCTTTGCGTCTCCTGCCCGCTCGACCTGCACCGAGAAGTTGCCCACGTAACCCTCGAATCCCACCACCTCCGTCTCGGTCAGCACGTCGATAAGGGGATGGTGAGTCACGGCCTCCATCTGCTCCTCGAACAGCCGCTCGCCTTGACCGCCGTCCAGGTACATCGACGTGAGGTTTTTCACCTTTCCGCCGAGGCGCTCCGAGCGCTCCACCAGCACCACGGGGTAGCCGCCATCGGCAATGTTAACCGCGGCGGTCATTCCGGCGATCCCTCCCCCCACCACGAGAGCCCGCTTCGTGACCGGCACCGTGAGCGGCTCCAGGCACTCGTCGCGCCGCACCTTCTCCACCAAGGTGCGGATCGTCTCCACCGCCTTCTGCGTCGCTCTCCCCGGGGCGTTCTGATGCGGCCAGGAGACCTGCTCTCGAATGTTGGCCACCTCCAAGCGATAGGGGTTGAGGCCGGCTGCCTCAGCAGCACGGCGAAACGTCGTCTCGTGCATGGACGGCGAGCAGGCGGCCACCACCACGCCGTCCAGATCGTGCTCGCGAATCGACTCCCGGACCAGACTCTGACCGGGATCGGAGCACATGTACGTGTAATCGGCGGCAAATGCCACGCCCGGGTAGTTGGCGAGGTCCTCAACCACTAGCTCCACGTCGATCGTGCCAGCGATGTTAAGCCCGCAGTGGCAGACGAAGATACCGATTCGGGCCATGCGCCTAGGCCTCCTTCTGATGGCCGCTGCCCGCGGCCGCTATCGAACAATCCGTCACGTCCGCCGCGCGCGGGTGCGCGCGCGCTGCACCCCTGCGCCACCCTCTCGCTTCTGGCGGTCGGCGCTCACGCATTCTCCACCCAGCGGCAGTCACGTCGACCACCCGTGCGCTCGCGAGCGTCTCCGCGACCCGACAGCCGAGAAGGAATAGAGTGCGCTCGCGGCAGACGAAACCCGGCGCCTCACGTCCGCGCCGGGCCGAATAGAATGGCAGTCGGTACACTGCACAATAGCTTCTTTGGCGAGACTGGACAGCCGGTCGATCGTCTTCTCTCTCTTCACGCGACAAGGACGAGCCCATCAGAGTCTAGGCTAGCCCTAGCTGCGTTTCTCCTCGCAATACGCCACGGCGTCGAGGCCGCTCCAGCCACCCATCGACCTTGTTCCGGAGTGCCTGCGGCGCCCCCAGGGCTTCACCCAAGCCAGCATCTCTAGCCGGCTCAACGGCGCAGCCGTGTGCGGCAGTCCATATTGTATACCGAGGTCGCACAAAATGCAACGCGGCTGGACTGCCGCCGCCCACGCCTGCGCCGGCTCTCTCTAGAGGTTCTTCGTCACACCCACTCGCGTGTAGATGTCGCGATCCTCCAGTTCCTTGAGGAATGGCTCTGAGTCGATCACTTGCTCCGGCGGGTAGACCCCGGCCGGGATCCGGCCCTGCGCCATCCATATGGCCGCCCGAGCCGGCGCGGACCCGGTTGGCTGCGCACCCTTGCACATGACGGTCCCCATACGGTAGGTCGCGTCCTCGCCATCTTTCTTTCCGCGGACCTCCGTGACGATCTCCTTCACCCAGTCTGGCGGCTCATTCTCGGGGGGCGCCAGGAACGCCTCGATTGGCGGGACGTGCTCGCCCATGAGGGCTTCCATCAAGTCTCGCGGCACCACGGGGTGACCCTTGACGTCCACCGGATCTCCCCCGGCGAAGCCGAAGTCGACCAGCACGCGCACTTTCTCGACCGCTTCCTTCGCCATCCCCCAGTAGTTGATCTTGAAGGTGCACTCACGCAGCCCCTTCTCCGCGAAGCTCATGGGCAAGGTGGCGACCTCCGAGTGGAGCGACAGGTGCATGGGAAGGAGTCCCAGCGGCTCCGCGAACCAGTACTCCTCAAACTCACTGAGGGGCTCGCAGGCGTGGTACTCGCCGTCCCGGAACACCATCGGAGACATCGTGAGCTCGTCCACGATGGTCGGCACCGCGTACGTGAATTGAACGTCATCCGCCGCAGGAGGCTTGATGCCGTCATAGATGTGAATGCTGTCAATGGTGTCGAGCCGGTCCGCCGCGTAGCGCGCCTGAATGTTCGGGATCCCTGGCGCGGATCCCATGCCCAGCACGGCGCTGACCCCCGCCTCGGCGAAGCGGTCGTGCAGCTTGAGCTGCTTGCGCGTGTTGTGGAACAGCCCTCCGAGGTCCGTGTACGGCACACCGGCCTCCAGGCAGGCCTCCATCACGTCCAGGTTGAAGTAGTAGACGGTCGCGTTGACGCACGCATCCGCGCCGTCCAGCAGTACGACCAACCCCTTCCGGTCGGTCACGTCGACGTCCTGGATGCTGACTTTGGGGCTGTCGATGATCTGCGCCACCGTGCGGGCCTGACTCTGGTCCTGATCTGCAATGACCACCTCGTCCACCCGATCGTCACCAGCCAGATCTTGAACGGCGATGCAGCCCATCTTCCCCGCACCACCCAGTACAATGATCTTCATTGAGGTGCCTCCACTATGTCTAGCCTACAATC